>NZ_JBEAHW010000031.1:0-40479 GCF_040062085.1 Klebsiella sp. JN_Kp122 | reverse complement strand
TGCCAGGCATCAAATAAAACGAAAGGCTCAGTCGAAAGACTGGGCCTTTTGTTTTATCTGTTGTTTGTCGGTGAGCGCTCTCCGGAGTAGGGACAAATCCGCCGGGAGCGGATTTGAACGTTGCGCAGCAACGGCCCGGAGGGTGGCGGGCAGGACGCCCGCCATCATTGCCAGGCATCAAATAAAACGAAAGGCTCAGTCGAAAGACTGGGCCTTTTGTTTTTGTGTTTTGCGGTCAGGCGCGCCGCCATCTTCCCTGGTGGCGCTGCGCTTACCGGGGCTACAGACCCGTAGCCCGGGAAAGGCGCATCGCGCCGCCCCCGGGAAAATGACCATATCAATATAAATGAAAGGCCCAGTCGTGAGACTGGGCCTTTTGTCTTTCTGGCGGCTAAGCCAAAGGGAACGCATCCCGGCTTACGCGTTTGTGGAGAGGTATCACTAACGCGTAAGCGCCACGATTCCTAACGTGAGACCGGCAACCGCTGCGGCCCCACCGGCGATTGCGCCAGCGGTTTCCCAGTTATCCTGAGTTGTGCCTTTTACACAGGTATTGGTATGCACCAGTCGGCCCTGCGAGTCATAGACCGGCACGCACGGGGAATCATGGGCACAGCCAGCAAGCAACGTTGCTAACAATGTCACTAATATTAATTTTTTCATGGTATTACCTCTAAATAACCGTTTGCAGTCAACGATGTCAACACATAACGGAATAGCTTATTTTACCACCGCAATGACCCAGGCCCGGAAGGGGAAATAATCTCAAATTATGAGCAGAGTAAATATCGTGAAGAGAAATGAGAAATAATGAAGAAAATATGTAGAAAGGGATATTTCAATGCGTCAGGCGGGGATGGGAATTAATATTTCTACTAACTTATTGTTCTGATAGATATAAAAAAAGGCGCCGCGTGGCGCCTTGATAATGATAGTCGATTATTCTGCGTGGCGGGTAAAGCGACGCCTTACAACCACAAAGAACACCGGTACGAAGAAGATGGCCAGCAGCGTTGCGGTAAGCATACCGCCCATCACGCCGGTACCGACAGCGTTTTGCGCGCCGCTACCAGCGCCATGGCTAATTACTAACGGCATGACCCCGAGAATAAAGGCTAATGAAGTCATTAATATAGGGCGCAGACGCATACGGGATGCTTCCAGGGTCGCCTCGATAATACCTTTGCCTTCTTTATCCATAAGGTCTTTGGCGAACTCAACAATAAGAATGGCGTTCTTCGCAGATAAACCAATAGTTGTTAACAGGCCAACCTGGAAATAAACGTCATTATTCAATCCTCTAACTGAGGCTGCTAATAATGCGCCGATAACTCCTAATGGCACAACCAGCATAACGGAGAATGGAATAGACCAGCTTTCATAGAGTGCTGCCAGACAGAGGAAGACGACTATCAGCGAAATAGCATATAGCGCTGGCGCCTGGTTACCTGATAAACGTTCCTGATAAGACAAGCCCGTCCAGTCATAACCGATACCTGCAGGCAGTTTACTGGCCAGTTGCTCCATCAAGGCCATGGCTTCCCCGGTACTCTTACCCGGAGCCGCTTCGCCGAGGATTTCCATCGAAGGCAGGCCGTTGTAACGTTCGAGACGCGGAGAACCATATACCCAACGTGAAGTAACAAATGCCGAGAACGGCACCATTTCACCGTTAGAGCTGCGGACATACATGTTATTGATATCACCGGGTAGCATACGGAAACTGGCATCGGCCTGAACATAGACTTTCTTCACGCGGCCGCGGTCAATAAAGTCATTCACATAATAGCCGCCCAGCGCAGCTGATATCGTTTCGTTAATGTCGGATAACGAGACGCCCAGCGCCTGCGCTTTCTCTTGATCGACGTCGAGTTTAAACTGCGGTGTATCTTCAAGGCCATTAGGGCGAACGCGTACCAGCTGTTCCGGATGCTGTTTTACCATCCCCAGAAGCTGGTTTCGTGCCTGAGTTAGCTGTGTGTGTCCTAAGCCACCCTGGTCAATCAGCTCAAAGTCGAAACCGGTCGCGGTACCTAACTCGATGATGGCCGGCATGTTGAACGGGAAGACCATTGCATCTTTAATCTGGCTAAATGCGGCGGTGGCACGCTTAATAATGGCTTCAACGCCGTTTTCCGAACCGCTGCGCTCTTCCCATGGTTTCAAACTGACAAACGCCATACCGGAGTTTTGTCCTTGTCCGCTGAAGCTAAAGCCGTTAACAGTGAACACGCTCTCAACATTAGCTTTCTCTTTCTGTAGATAGTAGTCGCTGACGGAGTCGAGCACCTTTTGCGTACGCTCTTGCGTAGCGCCAGCAGGTAACTGAACCATGGTCAGGAACACGCCCTGGTCTTCATCAGGCAGGAAGGATGTAGGCAAGCGGACAAACAGCATTGCCATGCCGATAACGATCAGCAGATAGATAACCAGGTAGCGCCCGGTGCCGCGCAGGATCCCGCTTACGCTGTTGGTGTAGTGGTTAACGCTTTGGTCGAACCTGGCATTAAACCAGCCGAAGAACCCCTTTTTGCCATGATGGTCTGCGGATGCTGGCTTTAACATGGTTGCGCATAGCGCCGGGGTCAGTACCAGCGCGACCAGTACAGACAGCGCCATCGCGGAAACGATAGTGATGGAGAACTGACGATAAATCGCCCCGGTCGAGCCGCCAAAGAAGGCCATCGGGACGAATACCGCCGAGAGCACCATGGCGATACCAACCAGCGCCCCCTGAATCTGCTCCATTGATTTCTCTGTGGCTTCAACGGGGGAAAGCTTGTCCTCGACCATGACGCGCTCAACGTTCTCTACCACCACGATGGCATCGTCGACCAGTAGCCCTATCGCCAGCACCATGCCAAACATGGTTAGCGTGTTGATGGAGTAGCCGAACATCGCCAGCACCGCAAAAGTACCCAGCAAGACGACCGGCACAGCGATCGTCGGGATAAGCGTTGCGCGAATGTTCTGCAGGAACAGATACATCACGAGGAAGACGAGGATAATGGCTTCAAACAGCGTTTTGACCACTTCGTGAATGGAGATTTTAACGAACGGCGTGGTGTCGTAGGGATAAACAACTTTCATCCCTTGCGGGAAGAAGGGCTGCAGCTCGGCAAGTTTCGCTTTAATCGCCGTAGCGGTATCTAACGCATTGGCGCCGGTCGCCAGCTTGATCCCCAAACCAGAGGCGGGTTTGCCATTAATGCGCGCGACAACGTTATAGTTCTCGCCGCCCAGTTCAATGCGCGCGACATCCTTCAGGCGAACCACGGAACCATCGGCGTTAACCCGCAGCGTGACTTTACCGAATTCCTCAGGATCTTTCAGGCGAGTCTGAGCAATGATCGAGGCATTAAGCTGTTGACCTTTAACCGATGGTGTACCGCCAAGCTGTCCGGCGGCGATCTGATCGTTTTGCACTTTCAGCTGGTTGATAACATCAACCGGCGTGAGGTTATATTTATTCAGCAGGTTGCCGTCGAGCCAGATACGCATGGCATATTGCGCACCGAACAACTGTACATCGCCCACGCCGTTAAGGCGGCTGATAGGGTCTTTGATGTTGGAGGCAACGTAGTCGGAAATATCATCCTGGGTAGTGCTTTGATTATCAGAAATAAATCCGGCAACCAGCAGGAAGCTGCTACTGGATTTCTCAACGCTAATACCTTGCTGCTGTACTTCCTGTGGCAGCAGCGGCGTCGCCAGTTGCAGTTTGTTCTGCACCTGCACCTGGGCGATATCCGGATCGGTGCCGGATTGAAAAGTGAGCGTGATGGTCACGCTACCGGATGAATCACTGGTAGAGGACATGTACATCAGATTATCGATACCATTCATGTTCTGTTCGATAACCTGGGTGACGGTGTCCTGCACGGTTTGCGCATCTGCACCCGGGTAGGTTGCCGAGATGGCTACCGCGGGCGGCGCAATCGTGGGATATTGCGCGATAGGAAGCTGCATGATGGCGAGGCCGCCGGCAATCATCATGATGATCGCCAGCACCCATGCAAACACCGGTCGATGAATGAAGAACTTAGACATAGCGATTCATACCTTATTGTGCGGCGGAGGCAGCGGTATCTTCCGTCGCCTTCACGGTGACGCCTGGGCGAACCTTCTGTAACCCACTAACGATGACTTTGTCGCCGTTTTGCAGGCCGCTGGTGATTAACCATTTATCGCCTATCGCCTGGGCGGCGGTGACTTCTCGGTTTTCCACCTGGTTCTGCGCATTAACGATTAACACAGTGGCATCGCCGCGCGGCGTGCGGGTAACCCCCTGCTGCGGTACCAGAATCGCCTGCGGATTGACGCCTTCATCGATACGGGCGCGGACAAACATGCCCGGCAGAAGAGTGTGTTGCGGATTAGGGAATACCGCGCGCAGCGTAATGGATCCGGTGCTTTCATCGACGGTCACGTCAGAAAATTGCAGCGATCCCTTCAGGGAATAGGGTTGGCCATTTTCCATAATCAGCTGCACGCTTTTACTGTCATCACCGCGCTGCAGGCTTTCCTGTTTCAGGCGCATAAAATCGTTGCTGGATTCGGTTACGTCGACATAGATCGGATCGAGTTGCTGCACCGTCGCCATGGCGTCCGCCTGGCCGTTGGTCACCAGTGCGCCTTCGGTTACGCTGGATTTACCAATCCGCCCGTCGATGGGCGAGGTCACCTTGGTGTAAGCCAGATTGATACGGGCGTTTTCGACCGCGGCCTTAGCCGCCACGACATCGGCATCGGCCTGACGCGCGGTAGCGACGGCCTGATCGTATTCCTGCTGACTGATGTACTGAGTTCCAAGCAGAGGAACATAACGTTTCACCGTCAGATGGGCGATAGCCGCTGCGGCTTCGGCTTTTGCCTCGTCGCCTTTGGCGCTGTTCCAGGCCGCCTGGTAAGTAGCGGGGTCGATTTGATAGAGCGATTCACCGGCCTTGATATCGCTGCCCTCGACAAAGTTGCGTTTCAGGATAATACCGCTGACCTGAGGGCGAACTTCAGCGACACGGAAGGCCGATGTTCTCCCTGGGAGCTCAGTGGTGACGGAAAGCGGTTCACTGTGTACTACATGTACGCTAACCTGCGGCGCCTGAGGTTGTGCCTGCTGGTCGCCTGAATTATCGCAACCGGTAAGCAACAAGGCGGAGATAATTAGGCTGGATAAAAGAGATACTCTGGCATGACTCGTCATTGCTGTTCCTTATAGATTACGGGCCGGATAGGGCGGCGAATCTGCGAAGAAATAATGAATTTTAAAGCGGTTCGTTATCCTACAAATAAACACCGGTGGATGTAAGGAATAGTTATTTTTGGGCAATGAACAAGGCACGCAAAAACAAAAAACAGGCGATTGATTTAGCTCCTCTTCCTTTAATATTTATTTTGTGAATGTATTCTTATTTTATATTTATCGCATGTATTAAATTCTCGTGTAATTAAATGTCAGTATCTGCATTTTTGCTAAATAATATTTTTTATGGAATGCTAAATTGGCTGGTGTATCAGTCAATTCTGTATTCACCGTTAGGTAGCGAGTGGGAAAAGGTTATGGCCAGAAAAACCAAAGAGGACGCCTTAAGAACGCGTCAACTCCTGATTGAGTCCGCCATTCAGCAGTTCGCGCAGCGCGGCGTTACCAATACCACGCTGACCGATATCGCTGACGCCGCGGGCGTCACGCGTGGAGCGGTGTACTGGCATTTTTCCAGCAAGGCGGAGTTATTTAATGAGATGTGGCAGCAGCAGCCGCCGCTCAGAGAGCTACTGCCCCATCAACAGTGGGAGCTGGATAACCAAAATCCGTTAACAGGGTTACGTAAAAAATTTATTACCGGATTACAATATATCGCTGAGAATTCCCGACAGCAGGCACTGCTACAAATTCTTTATCATAAATGCGAGTTTACCAGTGACATGCTGCCGGAAAGCGAAATCCGCAAACGAATTGGCTTCAATTACGCCATAATCCGTGACGTCCTGCAGTGTTGCGTAAGAAATAGATTATTGCCGGCGGAAACAAATATCGAAATTACGTTGATAATATTACACGGCGCTTTTACAGGAATTATCAAAAACTGGTTAATGGATCCTGAACAATTCAATCTCTATCAGCAGGCGCCCGTGCTGGTAGACAATATTATGTCGGCGTTATCGCTGCAACAACCTGACCATAGCGTGTGGTCAATGGCTGCCGTGGGGCAGTAGTTCAGTATAAAAATCAGGTATAAAAAAAGGCGCTTCCCCATGCCGAAGAGCGCCTTTTTAATTCAGCAATTTACTGATTAATATCAGTTCATGCCGTATTTTTTCAGTTTCTTACGCAGAGTACCGCGGTTGATACCCATCATCAGGGCAGCGCGGGTCTGGTTACCACGGGTGTATTGCATCACCATGTCCAACAGTGGCTGTTCAACTTCAGCCAATACCAGCTCATACAGATCATTAACATCCTGACCATTCAGTTGAGCAAAATAGTTCTTCAGTGCCTGTTTAACCGAGTCACGCAGGGGCTTTTGAGTTACCTGATCCTGAGAGTTAACGGTAGAAACGGTCAGTACGTCAGAATTTACGCGTTGTTCGAACATAGTTCTGTCAGCTCTTTATTTCTATTACGCAAAATTTTCGAAGTATGCCTCCAACGCCTCCAGCTGTTCGCTGGCATCCTCAATGGCGTTGAATGTGCGCCGAAACTGGTCATTTGGAGCATGCTCCTGGAGATACCAGGAGACGTGTTTACGCGCGATTCGGTACCCTTTTGCCTGACCGTAAAAGTCATGCAGTTCCCGAACGTGCGCGCAAAGCAAGCGCTTAACCTCTGCCAACGGCAGGGGGGGCAGCAACTCCCCAGTGTCCAGATAATGCTGGATTTCCCGAAAGATCCAGGGTCTTCCCTGAGCCGCACGGCCTATCATGAGAGCGTCAGCCCCCGTGTAGTCGAGCACGGCTCTGGCTTTAAGCGGGTCAGTAATGTCGCCATTCGCGATAATCGGAATGGAAACTTTCTGCTTAACTGCCCGAATACTGTCGTATTCAGCTTCTCCGTTAAACAAGCAGGCGCGAGTGCGTCCGTGAATAGTCAGAGCCTGAATGCCACATTCTTCAGCCAGTTGGGCAATCTCTACACAGTTACGGTGTTCCGGTTCCCAACCGGTGCGAATCTTGAGAGTCACCGGAACGTCCACTGCCTTGACGACCGCGGTCAGGATTGACTTCACCTGATCGGGATACTGCAAGAGGGCTGAACCAGCAAGCTTACGATTCACCTTTTTAGCCGGGCACCCCATATTGATATCAATAATCTGGGCGCCGCTTTCCACGTTAATACGGGCGGCTGCGGCCATCTCTTCCGGTACGCTACCGGCGATTTGCACGGTACGAATACCGGGCTCATCAATGTGCACCATCCGTAACCGGGACTTGTCGCTCTCCCATACCTGCGGGTTGGAGGACATCATCTCGGAGACGGTTAAACCTGCTCCCATCTCGTAACACAGCGTCCTGAATGGTCTGTCAGTGATGCCAGCCATAGGTGCTGCGATCAGGCGATTTCTGAGCTGGTGGTGTCCGATGCGCATGAGTTAAGAAATGACCATACTGTGACTGCAAGGCGGCGTATATTACGCATTTTTTGCGCGAGATGAAAGGCCAAACTTTGACCAATCCTCTGTTACAGATCAATGAATCCAGGAGTAACGTAATAGCCATGAATAAATTATCATATTAATCATTGTGTTATTAGCAATGGGATAATTTGTGTCCAATTATAAAATCACAAAACTTCTCGATTTTTCTGAGACGAAGGCGATACGAGACGGGATAAAACGCTGTTTTTGTAGCCAAAAAAGGGCATCGTAATGCGATCCGGCTCTCATTTCCTGGCAATATTCGGCGGTTACTGGAAACAAAAATGCGGCCCGTAGGCCGCAGCTTACTTAGTTCTTCTGTCCGGTAATTCGGCACCACTCCTCTTTCTCCACCACCGGGTCGAGGGTGAAGAGCGGGGCGTAGGCTTCGCAGACGCTTTCCGCCTGGCTTGCCAGGATTCCGGAAAGGCCAAGCAGGCCGCCTGTAACCGGCAGGACGCTGATTAAAGGGGCCAGCTCACGCAACGGGCCTGCCAGGATGTTTGCGACCACCACATCGGCTTTCATGGCTTCTGGCTGATCCTGCGGCAAATACAGTTCAAGGCGTTCGGAGACGCCGTTACGCTGGGCGTTATCACGGCTGGCCTGAATGGCCTGCGGATCGATATCAATACCGATAGCTTTGGCGGCGCCCAGCTTCAGCGCGGCGATCGCCAGGATGCCGGAACCGCAGCCAAAATCGATAACCGTTTTGCCCTGCAGGTCAAGGCCGTCGAGCCATTGCAGACACATCGCGGTCGTTGGGTGAGTGCCGGTACCAAAGGCCAGTCCTGGATCAAGCATCACATTGACTGCATTCTCATCAGGAACATCGCGCCAGCTCGGGCAAATCCACAGGCGTTCGCCGAAACGCATCGGGTGGAAGTTATCCATCCACTCGCGTTCCCAGTCTTTATCTTCCAGTTGTTCAATTTTATGCGCGAAGCCGGCGCCGAGCAGCGGATGCTGCTCAAGGATAGCAACCGCTTCGTTCATGTCGCTTTCTGCGTCGAACAGACCGATAACGTCGGTATCGCCCCACAAACGGGTTTCACCCGGCAGCGGTTCGAACACCGGCGTGTCGTGGGTGTCCTGGAAGGTAATCGAGACCGCGCCGGCCTCCATCAGCGCGTCGCTCAGTTCTTCCGCGTGAGCGCCGGTCGTATTCAGTTTTAGTTGGATCCAAGGCATGGCAAAACTCTTTATTTATCAGTAGTCATAATAGGGGCTGGTGGTACGGGTTGACCGAAGCGGTTCCCGACGACAAAAGCCAACAAACTTAGCAGCAGCGAGGGCACGATAGGGTGGAAGCCCAGGTACTGAATGTTAAACGTCGCGAGCACGGCATACAGTATGCCGCCCACTAACATCGCGCTGAGCGCGCCGGCAGCGTTTGCCCGCTCCCAGTAAAGGCCCAATACCAGCGGCCATAAGAACACGGCTTCCAGGCCGCCAAAGGCCAGCAGATTAAGCCAGATAATCATTTCCGGCGGCCGCCAGGCGGCCAGCATCATAAGTATGCCGAGCACTAAGGTGGCGATCGTTGAGATCCGCTTCAGCTTCTGCTCGTTACGCTTTTTCGTCGGCTGAGCGCTGAGCCACAGATCTTTAATGATCGTAGCCGATGCCTGCAGTAAATGGGCGTTAACGTTAGACATAATCGCGGCCATCGGCGCCGCTAAAAACAGCCCTGCGGCCCACGGCGGCAGCACCTGAACCATCAACGTCGGGATCACCTGATCGGGCACGGTGAGGCCCGGCAGGACGGCGCGGCCAAGAGCGCCGGCGAGATGCATACCGAACATCAGAATCGCCACGACGATGGTGCCAATAACGATCCCGCGGTGTACGGCCTTGCTGTCTTTATAGGAGATACAGCGTACGGCGGTATGCGGCAAGCCGATGACGCCGAAACAGACCAGCACCCAGAACGAGGTCATAAAGGTTGGCGTGAGGATATCATCGGCGCCGTGGGGCGACACCAGCTGCGGGTCGATTTGCTGCAGTGTTTCTACCGCCTGATGCAGGCCGCCGGCTGCATGCACTACACCAACCAGCAGGACGATCGTTCCGATCAACATCACCATCCCTTGCATGGTATCGTTGAGTACGCTGGCGCGGAAACCGCCAAAAGCGGTGTAGAGCGCAATTGTGATACCAAATATCAATAGTCCTGTTTCGTACTTGATCCCGGCGGCGGTTTCCAGCAGGCGCGCGCCGCCGATAAACTGCACCGCGATGGCCCCAACAAAGGCCACCAGCAAGCTGACGCTGGCAATCCATACTACCGCGCGGCTTTGGTAGCGCGCCTGCAGCATATCGTTAAGGGTAATGGCATTGTAGCGGCGCGCCAGGATCGCGAACTTCTTGCCGAGGATCCCGAGAGAGAGCCAGATCGTCGGTACCTGGATCATCGCCAGCAGAACCCAGCCCAGCCCATATTTGTAGGCGGCGCCAGGGCCGCCGATAAACGAGCTGGCGCTAATATAGGTGGCGGTGAGGGTCATGGCTAATACAAAGCCGCCCATCGATCGGCTGCCGAGGAAATACTCGCTCAGAAAGTTCCCGGTACTGCGTTTACGCATCGCGTAAAGAGACAGCCCGAAAACGACAAACAGATAAGCGATCAGCACCACGATAATCTCAAGCTGCATCGTTATCCTCCAGAGAGATATCGCGGAAGATAAAGCGCACCATCGCCCAGCACAGCAGGACGAACAGCAGCGGCACCAGCAGGCAGGCCAGTTCGAACCAGTGCGGCAGGCCGGTAAAGCCGATACCGACGCCAGGTAGATACGCCGCAGCCAGCCAGGCGGCAAGATAGAGAAGGGTCAGCCACAGCGCCCAGCGCGCTTCTTTATGGGCCTGAACAAATCTTTTGTCCATTTTTTGTCCCTTGAGGATGAAGAAAGCGGGGATTGTACCGCATGGAAAAGTCGAGGGGAGAGAAAAAGAAAAAAGGCCGGATTATCCGGCCTTTTGCAGCGAGTACAGGATTATTTTTCCTGCAGTCCGAGTTTTTTCTCCAGATAGTGGATATTGGTGCCACCATGCTGGAAGTTCTCGTCGCTCATAATGCGCATCTGCAGCTCAACGTTGGTTTTGATGCCATCGATGATCAATTCCTGCAGCGCGTTCTTCATGCGGGCAATCGCCACATCACGGCTTTCGCCGTAGCAGATCAGTTTACCGATCATTGAGTCATAGTACGGCGGTACGGTGTAACCGGCGTAGATATGAGACTCCCAGCGCACGCCAAAACCGCCCGGCGCGTGGAAGCGGGTAATTTTACCCGGGCTCGGCAGGAAGGTATTCGGGTCTTCAGCGTTGATACGGCATTCCACCGCATGACCGCGAACCTGCACTTCTTCTTGCTTGATAGACAGCGGCTGACCCGCCGCGATGCGCAGCTGTTCTTTGATCAGGTCAACGCCGGTGATCATTTCGGTAACCGGATGTTCTACCTGAATACGGGTGTTCATCTCAATGAAGTAGAACTCGCCGTTTTCAAACAGGAACTCAAAGGTACCCGCTCCGCGATAGCCGATATCCACACAGGCTTTCGCGCAACGTTCGCCGATGTAGCGACGCAGTTCCGGGGTAATGCCTGGCGCCGGCGCTTCTTCGACGACTTTCTGGTGACGACGCTGCATGGAGCAGTCGCGTTCCGCCAGATAGATAGCGTTGCCCTGGCCGTCCGCCAGCACCTGAATCTCGATGTGACGAGGATTTTCCAGGTACTTCTCCATATAGACCATGTCGTTGTTGAAAGCCGCTTTCGCTTCCGCTTTGGTCATGGAGATGGATTGCGCCAGTTCAGCGTCGCTGCGCACGACGCGCATGCCGCGACCGCCGCCGCCGCCGGAGGCTTTGATGATAACCGGGTAGCCGATGCGTTTGGCATGCGCGCGGTTAGCGTCCATGTCGTCGCCCAGCGGGCCATCAGAACCTGGAACGGTCGGAACGCCAGCTTTCTTCATTGCGGTGATGGCGGACACTTTGTCGCCCATCAGGCGGATAGTGTCGGCTTTCGGGCCGATGAAGATGAAACCGGAGCGCTCAACCTGCTCGGCAAAGTTAGCGTTCTCGGAAAGGAAACCGTAACCCGGGTGAATCGCTACCGCGCCGGTGATTTCCGCCGCGCTGATGATAGCCGGGATGTTCAGATAGCTTTTTACGGACGGAGCCGGGCCGATGCAGACCGTCTCATCCGCTAATAATACGTGTTTTAAATCGCGATCCGCGGTGGAGTGCACAGCAACGGTCTTGATGCCCAGTTCTTTACAGGCACGCAGGATGCGCAGTGCGATCTCGCCACGGTTAGCGATGACAATTTTATCCAGCATGTTCGCCTCGTTACTCGATGACAACCAGCGGCTCGTCGAATTCTACAGGTTGGCCGCTTTCGATCAGAATGGCTTTAACCACGCCGGCTTTGTCGGCTTCGATCTGGTTCATCATTTTCATCGCTTCTACGATGCACAGGGTGTCGCCCACGTTAACTTTCTGACCGACTTCCACAAAGGCTTTCGCGTCCGGGCTCGGGGTGCGGTAGAAAGTACCGACCATCGGGGAACGTACGATGTGACCACTGATTTCCGCTTTCGCTTCAGCGGCAGGTGCTGCTGCCGGCGCTGCGGCGGCTGGCGCCTGAGGCTGGGCGATTGGCGCAGCATAGGCTTGCTGCATTACCGGATAGCTAGCAGCCGGCGCTGCACGGCTGATGCGTACAGACTCTTCGCCTTCAGAAATTTCCAGTTCGGAGATGCCTGATTCTTCAACCAGCTCGATCAGTTTTTTAATCTTACGAATATCCATGAGTGGGTTCCGTACTCTTTGTTTAGTGTGTTTGTGACAGGCGTTTTACCGCCGTCTGTAAAGCGTATGAATAGCCGTCCGCACCTAATCCGCAGATCACGCCCGAGGCGACATCAGACAGATACGAGTGGTGACGGAACGGCTCGCGCGCATGCACGTTGCTCAGGTGGATCTCGATAAACGGGATACTCACGGCAAGCAGCGCGTCGCGGATGGCCACGCTGGTATGCGTAAACGCGGCCGGATTGATCAGGATATAGTCCACAGAGTCTTTAGCCTGATGAATTCGGTCGATGAGCGCGAACTCCGCATTGGATTGCAGGTGGTCGAGCGTCACGTTTAGCGCTTCCGCTTCTGCGGTTAAACGGTTAACAATTTCTGCCAGCGTTAGCGAACCATACTTCTCGGGTTCACGGCTGCCGAGCATATTAAGGTTTGGTCCGTTCAAAAGCAAAATGCGAAACTTGTCAGCCATTGTGCAGCTATCTCCTGCTAACCTCGGGTAAAAGACAAAATATACCTTCGATACGCGCTTGTCACCTTTTCAGGGTTCGAAAACCCCTTCAGGAAAACCAAAGTCGCACATTATAACGATTTCGTAGCAATTGGCAGCTAAATACTGGTCTTATCAGGGAAGATTATCAACCGCTATCGTAAAAAGAGTCGCGGTTGATAAACGTTATGCGGGGAACTGCACATATCCGGAGATTAGCGCCACCACTGGCGAAACTTCTTGTAGCGGCTGGCTAAAAGTACCGTTGCCAGCCCGGCATAAATCAGCGGCTGCGGCGATATAATCTTCACCGACCACAGATAATGTGTAGGGGCGAGGATCGCCACCAGATAGACGAAGTTGTGCAATGTTTGCCAACGACGGCCTAATTTTCGTTGCATGTACTGGGTTGACGTCGCCGCCAGCGCCAGTAAAACCAGCCAACTGATTAAACCAAGCGTGAGATACGGACGGTTGATTATCTCGGAACCGAGTAGCGCCAGATTGTTAATGCCGAGCTCCAGCAGCGTATAGCTGGTGAGGTGCAACGTGGCCCAGGCAAAGCACCATAACCCTAATAACCGGCGGGTGCGTATCAATAATGGCTGTTTAGCGTAGCGCGCCAGCGGCGTAATAAGCAAGGTGGCGAGCAAAAACTTCAGCGCCATCCGTCCGGTAAAATGCTGGATATCCTTTGCCGGATCGGCGCTGAAATAGCCCTGATGTCCGGCCCAGAACAGCCAGACCAGCGGTAAAAAACCGGCTAAATGCAGCGCAACTTTCAGCCAACCTATCTGTTGAACGCTCAGACGCACTAGAAATTCTCCCGTAAGTTAAGCCCGCGATACAGCGAGGCGACTTCCTCGGCATAGCCATTAAACAGCAACGTTGGCTGGCGTTTTACGTCGAGTACGCCGCCGGCGCCGATAAACCGCTCACTGGCCTGCGACCAGCGCGGATGATCGACGTGCGGGTTCACATTGGCATAGAAACCGTATTCATCCGGCGCCGCCAGATTCCAGGTGGTCGGCGGCCGCTCGCGGGTTAATTCGATGCTCACGATAGATTTAATCCCTTTAAAGCCGTACTTCCACGGCACGGTCAGGCGGATGGGGGCGCCGTTTTGCGGCGGCAACGCTTTCCCATAGACGCCAACGCTCATCAGCGTGAGCGGGTGCATCGCTTCATCAAGGCGCAACCCTTCGACATAGGGATAGGCCAGGCCGCCGCCGATGAAGCGATCTTTTTGTCCAGGCATTTGTTCTGGCGCATACAGCGTTTTGAAAGCGACGTAGCGGGCGTTGCTGGTGGGCTCCACCAGCGCGAGCAGTTTATGCAGCGGGAAGCCGACCCACGGCACGACCATCGACCACGCCTCCACGCAGCGCATCCGATAAATACGCTCTTCCAGCGGGAAACGACGGGTCAGATCGTCGTGATCGAGCGTTAGGGGTTTGGCGACTTCGCCGCCGATGGTAAGCGTCCAGGGGTCAGTGCGCAGGCTGCCTGCGTTAGCGGCCGGATCGGCTTTATCGAGGCCGAATTCATAAAAGTTGTTGTAGCCGGCGACTTTATCTTCCGGGGTGAGGGCGAGCTTACTTTGCCATGCTGCGGGTTTATCAAAGGTCAGCGCCTTTCCGGCAGGCGCCGGCGGGCGATCGTGGCCTTTAAACCAATCGAGCAGGTCGGCATGGGCCTTCGTTGAGAGCGACATCGCCGTCGCGCCGATACCGAGCATTTTCAGCACCTGGCGGCGCTGCAGGTTAAATACCGATTCCGCCGTTACGTCGGCTTCCGTCAGTTTTCTGGTTTTCATGGCGTCCTCCGTCATACTTTTTCCTAAGCATGACGGAGGCGCAGCGCGATCGCGAATATGTCACGAAAAATTGCAGATTAGCCGATTTTGACCAGCGTACGTCCCTGGATCTGGTTGTTCATGATTTTGTCGGCGAAGGCCGGGGCATCGGCCAGGGTGATTTCGGTCGCGCTTTGCGCGTAAAAAGACTCGGGCAGATCGCGCACCAGCCGGCGCCAGGCTTCTGCGCGGCGCGCAGGTGGGGTCATTACCGAATCGACGCCCTGCAGGCGTACGTTGCGCAGGATAAACGGCATCACGGTGGTCGGCAGCGCGAAACCGCCCGCCAGGCCGCAGGCCGCGACGCAGCCGCCGTAGTTCATCTGCGCCAGTACTTTAGCCAGCACTTTATCGCCGACGGTATCGATAGCGCCCGCCCAGATTTGTTTTTCCAGCGGACGGCTCTCAGCGAACTCGTCGCGGCCCAAAATACGCTGCGCGCCGAGGCTTTTCAGATAGTCATGGGTGCTTTCGCGCCCGGAAACCGCCGCCACCTGATAACCCAGATGATGCAGCAGAGCGACTGCCGTGCTGCCGACGCCGCCGCTGGCGCCTGTTACGACGATCTCGCCATCCTGCGGACGCACGCCGGCGTCTTCCAACGCCATCACGCATAGCATGGCGGTAAAACCTGCGGTACCGATCGCCATCGCTTTGCGTCCGTCGAGACCTTCAGGCATGGCCACCAGCCATTCGCCTTTGACGCGGGCGCGCTCGGCCAGGCCGCCCCAGTGATTTTCTCCCACGCCCCAACCGGTGAGTAATACCTGCTGGCCAACGTGAAAACGCGGATCTTCGCTGGCGTGGACGATACCGGCAAAATCGATACCAGGAATCATCGGAAAGTTGCGGATAATTTTTCCTTTGCCGGTAATGGCCAACGCATCTTTATAATTGAGGCTCGACCAGTGAATATCGACAGTCACATCGCCTGGCGGCAACAGGTTGGCATCGATGTTTTGCACCGAGGAAAGGGTTTTGCCATCCTGCTGTTCTAAAATTAATGCCTGCATATGTGGTTCCTCGCGGTTTGAAGATTGGAAAAATTATTCTGCAGACTATACTCGCTAACGGCATTATTACGTGGATGTAACGCAATAAATTGCCAGATACGCCAGCTTTGGTAGTATGCGTCGCTTCAGAAAGTTAGTACTTACTTAAGAAAAAGTCTCAAAAGGGGCCCGAATGCCCATCGGGTAGTTATTCACACGCGGAGTTAACACAGGGATGCGATTAACGACGAAATTCTCAGCATTTGTTACGCTGCTCACCAGCCTGACGATTTTTGTCACGCTGATCGGCGCGTCGCTGAGCTTTTACAACGGCATTCAGATTAAGGTTGAGAATCGCGTACAGGCGGTGGCGACGATGCTGGATAGCCGCCTGGTGACCACCTCTTTTGAGAAGCTCGAACCGCAAATGGACGAGCTGCTCACGCCGGTAGAAGTCGAACATATTGATTTTCTGCTCAACGGCAAATCGCTTTACAGCCATACCCGCGGTGATAGTTACCGTCCGCTGGGCAGTAACAATCAGTATCGTGAAATGACGGTCCCCTCGCTCAAACATCCCGGAATCTCGATTCGTCTGGTCTACATGGACCCGATGGTCAATTACTTCCGCTCGCTTCACGTCACCGCGCCGCTCTCCTTCGCCATCGGCTTCATGGTGCTGATTATCTTCTTTTCGATTCGCTGGATCCGCCGCCAGCTGGCGGGGCAAGAACTACTGGAGCTGCGCGCGCGACGCATTCTCAGCGGCGAGCGCGGGCCGCAGGTGCGCGGTTCGGTTCATGAATGGCCGGCCAGTACCAGCAGCGCGCTGGATATGCTGCTCTCGGAGCTGCAGTTCGCCAGCGATCAGCGCAGCCGCATGGATACCCTGATTCGCTCCTACGCCGCCCAGGATTCCAAAACCGGCCTTAACAACCGCCTGTTCTTTGATAATCAACTGGCGACGCTGCTGGACGATCAGGAAAAAGTGGGGGCGCACGGTATCGTGATGATGATTCGCCTGCCGGAGTTTGATCTGCTGCGCGACAACTGGGGACGGGCGGCGGCGGAAGAGCATTACTTCACGCTAATTAATCTGCTGTCTACTTTTATTATGCGTTATCCCGGCTCGCTACTGGCGCGCTATCACCGTAGCGATTTCGCCGTCTTATTGCCGCATCGCACTCTTAAAGAGGCCGATAGTATCGCCGGGCAGTTACTGAAGGCGATGGATGCGCTGCCGTCAACGCGGGTGCTGGATAAAGACGACACGATGCATATCGGCATCTGCGCCTTCCGCAGCGGCCAGTCCACCTCTCAGGTGATGGAACACGCCGAAGCCGCCACCCGCAACGCCGTGCTGCAGGGGAGTAATAGCTGGGCGGTTTACGATGATTCGCTGCCGGAGAAGGGGCGCGGTAACGTGCGCTGGCGAACGCTTATCGAGCAGATGCTCAGCCGCGGCGGCCCGCGCTTATATCAGAAACCGGCGGTCATGCGCGATGGGCGGGTACATCATCGCGAGCTCATGTGCCGCATCTATGACGGTAAAGAAGAGGTGATTGCCGCCGAGTATATGCCAATGGTGCAGCAGTTTGGCTTAGCGGAAGAGTACGATCGCCTACAGATTACGCGTTTGCTGCCGTTATTAAGTTATTGGCCTGATCAAACGCTGGCCCTGCAGGTGACCGTGGAGTCGCTGATTCGCCCGCGTTTCCAGCGCTGGCTGCGCGATACCATGATGCAGTGCGAAAAATCACAACGTCGGCGGATTATTTTTGAACTTGCAGAGGCGGATGTTTGTCAATATATCGGCCGTTTACACCCCGTTATGCGGTTGATAAACGCGCTGGGCATTCGCGTCGCCGTGGTTCAGGCCGGGTTGACGCTGGTTGGCACCAGTTGGATCAAGCAGCTGGACGTAGAAGTGATCAAGCTGCATCAAGGGCTATCGCGCAATATTGAAAAACGCAGCGAGAACCAGTTACTGGTTCAAAGTCTGGTGGAAGCCTGTAAAGGGATGCCGGTACAGGTTTTTGCGACGGGAGTACGCAGTCGCAGCGAGTGGCAGGTGCTGTCGCAATGCGGCGTGACCGGCGGTCAGGGGGAATTTTTTGCCGCCTCACAGCCACTTGACACAAATGTGAAAAAATATTCGCAAAGATACTCGGTTTGATCTGCCGTTTGGCGTGATTTCACGTAGAATAACGCGCGCCATAGTAAAGGGGGTGTGCTTGTCTACCCGCCGGAATGTCGCAACTTACGCAAGACTGACCTTTGACAGGTACAAACAGAGCACGGAGCGCAGCTGATTTATTCAGCGCCGAAGGGACTTCGTAAATGTTTGTAACAAAGGAAATGAACTGCACTAATTTTCACCGTAGCAGATGATTTTTGCGCCTTGTCGCTGCTGCGTGTGGTTGGTAAAGTAAGCGGATTTTGTTTTCCGCCCCAGCTTTCAGGATTATCCCTTAGTATGTTAAAAAAATTTCGTGGCATGTTTTCCAATGACCTGTCCATTGACCTGGGTACCGCGAATACCCTTATTTATGTAAAAGGACAAGGCATCGTATTGAATGAGCCTTCCGTTGTGGCCATTCGTCAGGATCGTGCCGGTTCGCCGAAAAGCGTTGCCGCTGTAGGTCATGAAGCGAAGCAGATGCTGGGCCGTACGCCGGGCAATATCGCGGCGATTCGCCCGATGAAAGACGGCGTTATCGCCGACTTCTTCGTGACTGAAAAGATGCTGCAACACTTTATTAAACAGGTGCATAGCAACAGCTTTATGCGTCCGAGCCCACGCGTGCTGGTGTGCGTGCCGGTTGGCGCGACCCAGGTTGAGCGTCGTGCTATCCGCGAATCCGCGCAGGGCGCTGGCGCTCGTGAAGTCTTCCTGATCGAAGAGCCGATGGCGGCCGCGATCGGCGCAGGCTTGCCGGTTTCTGAAGCGACCGGTTCTATGGTTGTTGATATCGGCGGCGGTACTACCGAAGTCGCAGTTATCTCCCTGAACGGCGTGGTCTACTCTTCTTCCGTACGTATCGGCGGCGACCGTTTCGACGAAGCCGTGATCAATTACGTGCGCCGTAACTACGGTTCCCTGATCGGCGAAGCAACCGCTGAGCGTATCAAACACGAAATCGGTTCCGCTTACCCGGGTGATGAAGTACGCGAAATCGAAGTGCGCGGCCGTAACCTGGCTGAAGGCGTTCCACGCGGCTTCACCCTCAATTCCAACGAAATCCTCGAAGCGCTGCAGGAGCCGCTGACCGGCATCGTCAGCGCCGTTATGGTCGCGCTGGAACAGTGCCCGCCGGAGCTGGCATCCGATATCTCCGAGCGCGGTATGGTCCTGACCGGCGGCGGCGCGCTGCTGCGTAACCTTGACCGTCTGTTAATGGAAGAGACAGGGATCCCTGTCGTAGTTGCAGAAGATCCACTGACCTGCGTCGCTCGTGGCGGCGGTAAGGCGCTGGAAATGATCGATATGCACGGCGGCGACTTGTTCAGCGAAGAGTAGTCAGCCTGAAGGTCTGGGGCAGCTTAAGGGCTGCCTCTGGTCTTTACTGACACGAGAATACGCATAGCCTATGAAGCCAATTTTTAGCCGTGGCCCGTCGCTACAGATTCGCCTTATTCTGGCGGTTTTGGTGGCGCTTGGCGTCATTATCGCCGACAGCCGCCTGGGTACGTTCAGCCAGATTCGAACGTACATGGATACAGCCGTCAGTCCTTTCTACTTTATCTCAAATGGTCCCCGGGAACTGCTCGACAGCGTATCGCAATCGCTGGCGACCCGCGATCAGCTCGAACTGGAAAACCGCGCGCTGCGTCAGGAACTGCTGTTGAAAAACAGCGATCTGCTGATGCTGGGTCAATACAAACAAGAAAACGCCCGTCTACGTGAGCTGTTAGGCTCGCCGCTGCGTCAGGATGAGCAGAAGATGGTGACCCAGGTTATTTCGACGGTTAACGATCCCTACAGCGATCAGGTCGTTATCGACAAGGGCAGCGTCAATGGCGTTTATGAAGGCCAACCGGTCATTAGCGACAAGGGCGTTGTCGGCCAGGTGGTGGCGGTAGCGAAAATGACCAGCCGCGTGCTGCTCATTTGCGATGCGACCCATGCCTTGCCGATCCAGGTGCTGCGTAACGATATCCGCGTCATTGCTGCCGGTAACGGTTGTACTGATGATTTACAGCTTGAACATCTGCCGGCGAATACCGATATTCGCGTCGGCGATGTGCTGGTGACCTCCGGGCTCGGCGGACGCTTCCCGGAAGGGTATCCAGTTGGGGTAGTCTCCTCGGTACGTCTGGATACTCAGCGTGCATACACGGTGATCCAGGCCCGTCCGACCGCCGGACTGCAGCGTTTGCGCTATCTGCTGCTGCTGTGGGGCGCCGATCGCAACGGCGCTAACCCGATGACTCCGGAAGAGGTGCACCGCGTTGCCAATGAGCGCCTGATGCAGATGATGCCGCAGGTGCTGCCTGCGCCTGATGCGATGGGGCCGCAGATGCCGGCGCCGGCGACAGGCCTGACGCCGGCGCCGTCCGCGCAACCTCTGCCAGCAGGGGGGCAATAGTGGCAAGTTATCGTAGCCAGGGACGCTGGGTTATCTGGCTCTCGTTTCTTATTGCGCTATTGCTGCAGATTATGCCCTGGCCGCAGGACATCACCGTCTTTCGGCCAAACTGGGTGTTGTTGATTCTGTTGTACTGGATCCTCGCGCTGCCGCACCGGGTTAACGTCGGTACCGGATTTGTGATGGGGGCGATTCTCGACCTCATCAGCGGTTCGACCCTCGGCGTACGCGCGCTGTCGTTAAGTATTGTCGCCTATCTGGTCGCTTTAAAATATCAGCTGTTCCGTAATCTGGCGCTCTGGCAACAGGCGCTGGTGGTCATGCTGTTGTCTCTTGCCGTTGATATCATTGTTTTCTGGGCAGAGTTTTTAGTGATCAACGTCTCTTTCCGTCCGGAAGTGTTCTGGAGTAGTGTAGTAAACGGTGTGCTCTGGCCGTGGCTATTCCTGCTAATGCGTAAAGTGCGTCAGCAATTTGCGGTTCAATAAAGGTTGATATGACAACTCTGTATCTGGCTTCTGGTTCCCCGCGTCGGCAGGAACTGCTAACTCAGCTTGGTCTCTCTTTCGAACGTCTGGTTCCGGGTATTGAGGAACGACGCGGCCCGCAGGAGAGCGCTGCGCATTACGTTGTGCGTCTGGCGCGCGAAAAAGCGCTGGCTGGCGTGGCGATGGCGCCGCGCGATCTGCCGGTGTTGGGCGCGGATACGATTGTCATTCTTAACGGCGAAGTGCTGGAAAAGCCGCGCGACGCCGGGCACGCCGCAGAAATGCTTCGCATGCTTTCCGGAAAAACCCACCAGGTGATGACCGCGGTGGCGTTGGCGGATAAGCAGCAAACGCTGGATTGCCTGGTGGTGACGGAAGTGACCTTCCGTCTGCTCTCCGAGCAGGATATCGCTACCTACGTAGCCAGCGGCGAACCTTTAGATAAAGCAGGCGCATACGGTATTCAAGGGTTGGGTGGTTGTTTTGTCAGGAAGATAAATGGCAGCTATCACGCCGTAGTCGGCTTACCGCTGGTGGAAACGTATGAGTTGCTGAGTAACTTTAACTCACTGCGTGAAGAAAAGGGATAAAGATGACGGCTGAATTATTAGTTAACGTAACGCCATCCGAGACGCGCGTCGCGTATATCGATGGCGGGATCCTGCAGGAAATTCATATTGAGAGAGAAGCGCGGCGCGGAATCGTAGGCAATATCTACAAAGGTCGTGTCAGTCGTGTGTTGCCTGGAATGCAGGCGGCTTTTGTAGATATTGGCCTGGATAAGGCCGCCTTTCTGCATGCTTCCGATATCATGCCGCACACCGAGTGCGTGGCGGGTGAAGAGCAGAAGCAGTTTACCGTTCGCGATATTTCCGAGCTGGTGCGTCAGGGCCAGGACCTGATGGTGCAGGTGGTGAAAGACCCGCTGGGTACCAAAGGCGCGCGTCTGACCACCGACATTACCATACCTTCCCGCTATCTGGTCTTTATGCCGGGCGCTTCGCACGTCGGCGTATCGCAGCGTATTGAAAGCGAGGCCGAGCGCGAACGTTTGAAAAGCGTGGTCACCGAATATTG
This sequence comes from Klebsiella sp. JN_Kp122, assembly GCF_040062085.1. Lineage (NCBI taxonomy): Bacteria > Pseudomonadati > Pseudomonadota > Gammaproteobacteria > Enterobacterales > Enterobacteriaceae > Klebsiella > Klebsiella sp. JN_Kp122. The sequence continues at coordinate 18,533 of NZ_JBEAHW010000031.1, read as the reverse complement.
CGACGAGCAGGGCGGGTTTATTATCCGCACCGCGGCGGAAGGCGTGCATGAGCAAGAGATGGCGGCGGATGCGGCCTACCTTAAGCGCGTCTGGACCAAAGTCATGGAGCGCAAAAAGCGCAACCAGACCCGCTATCAGATGTACGGCGAGCTGGCGCTGGCCCAGCGCGTGCTGCGCGATTTCGCCGACGCTCAGCTTGACCGCATTCGCGTGGATTCGCGCCTGACCTACGAGGCGCTGCTGGAGTTCACCGCGGAATACATTCCGGAAATGACCAGCAAGCTGGAACATTACAGCGGCCGCCAGCCGATTTTCGATCTCTTTGACGTTGAGAACGAAATCCAACGCGCGCTGGAGCGTAAAGTCGAGCTGAAGTCAGGCGGCTATCTGATCATTGATCAGACCGAAGCGATGACCACCATCGATATCAATACCGGGGCGTTTGTTGGCCACCGTAATCTCGACGACACCATCTTCAATACCAATATTGAAGCCACGCAGGCTATCGCGCGCCAGCTGCGTCTGCGTAACCTGGGCGGCATTATCATCATTGATTTTATCGATATGAATAATGAAGATCATCGTCGTCGGGTACTGCATTCCCTGGAGCAGGCGCTGAGTAAAGACCGGGTGAAAACCAGCATTAACGGCTTCTCGCAGCTGGGGCTGGTCGAGATGACCCGCAAGCGCACCCGCGAAAGCGTGGAACATGTGCTGTGTAACGAGTGTCCTACCTGTCATGGGCGCGGCACGGTAAAGTCGGTCGAAACGGTCTGCTATGAGATCATGCGCGAAATAGTTCGTGTGCATCATGCGTATGACTCAGACCGCTTCCTGGTCTATGCTTCACCTGCCGTCGCGGAAGCGCTGAAAGGGGAAGAGTCCCACGCGCTGGCGGAAGTCGAAATCTTTGTCGGCAAGCAGGTCAAAGTGCAAATTGAGCCGCTCTATAATCAAGAGCAGTTCGATGTGGTAATGATGTAATCATTCAGCCTGTCGCTCCCGATGGCGTCGGGGGCGGTAAACAGGCGGGCTGAAGGATAAAGCGTAACAGGCTGACAAGGAGAGATGCGTTGAGGCGATGGCCCGGGATATTACTGCTCACCGTGGCAACCGTGGTGGTGATTGTTGCGCTACTGGTGAGTGGCCTGCGTCTGGCATTGCCGCAGCTAAATAACTGGCGTCCCCAACTGCTGGAGAAAATTACCGCGGTATCCGGGGTCGCGGTTGATGCCTCACAGATCAACGCCAACTGGGAAAACTTCGGCCCGACGCTGGACGTTCGCGATATTAAAGCCACCTTGAAAGACGGTGGCGAAATGACGATCAAACGGGTTACCCTTGCCCTCGACGTCTGGCAAAGTCTGCTGCATATGCGCTGGCAGTTCCGCGACCTGACCTTCTGGCAACTGCAAATTCACACCAATACCCCCATCCAGACTAACGACGACGGCGCAAGCCTGAAGACCGATCGCATCAGCGATCTGTTCCTGCGCCAGTTTGACCACTTTATTCTCCGTGATAGCCATTTGAGCTTCCTGACGATTTCCGGTCAGCGTGCTGAACTGGCGATCCCACAGCTGACCTGGCTTAACGGTAAAAATCGCCACCGCGCCGAGGGGCAGCTGAGCCTTTCGAGCCTCACCGGCCAGCACGGCGTCATGCAGGTGCGGATGGATTTACGTGACGAGAATGGCCTGCTCAACAAGGGGCGCCTCTGGTTACAGGCCGACGACATCGACGTTAAACCCTGGCTCGGGCGCTGGATGCAAGACAACATCGCCCTGCAGAGCGCGCGCTTTAGTCTCGAAGGCTGGATGACCATCGATAAAGGCGATGTCGCCAGCGGCGATGTATGGCTGAAAAAAGGCGGCGCCAGCTGGCAGGGCGATAAGCATCTGCATCAGCTGTCGGTGGATAACCTGACGGGGCATATCACGCGTGAAAATCAAAGCTGGGCATTTCACATCCCCGATACGCGGATCTCGATAGACGGCAAAGCCTGGCCGCGCGGCGAGCTGGCGATGGCGTGGATCCCGGCGCAGGAAGTGGGTGGCAATAACAATCAGCGCAGCGATGAGCTACGCATCCGCGCCAGCAATCTCGAGCTTGGCGGGCTAACCGGTCTGCAACCGATGGCCGATAAGCTGGCGCCGAGCTTTGGCGAAGTGTGGCGAACCACCCAGCCGAGCGGCAAAATCAACCTGTTGGCATTGGATATCCCGCTGCAGGCAACGGAAAAGACCCGTTTCCAGGCCGACTGGAGCGATCTGGCGTGGAAGCAGTGGAAGCTGCTGCCGGGAGCCGAGCACTTTTCCGGCAGCCTGAGCGGCAGCGTGGAAAACGGCGAACTGCGCGCGCATATGACCCAGGCGAAAATGCCTTATGAAACGGTCTTTCGCGCACCGCTGGAGATAGCCCAGGGCGATGCGACTCTAAGCTGGGAAAGGAACAGCAAGGGCTTTATGCTGGATGGCCGCGATATCGACGTGCAGGCAACCGGCGTTCGCGCGCGCGGCGGCTTCCGCTATCTGCAGCCAGCAGGCGATGAGCCGTGGTTAGGCATCCTGGCGGGTATCAGTACCAATGATGGCGGCCAGGCGTGGCGCTATTTCCCGGAAAATCTGATGGGCAAAGCGCTGGTGGATTACCTGAGCGGCGCAATTAAGGGCGGCCAGGCCAGCAATGCCACCCTGGTTTACGGCGGCAACCCACATCAGTTCCCCTATGAGCATAACGAAGGCCAATTCCAGGTCTCGGTACCGCTGAAGAACGCGACTTTCGCCTTCCAGCCGGACTGGCCGGCGCTGACCGGACTGGATATCAACCTTAACTTCGTCAATAACGGCCTGTGGATGAAGGCGGATAAAGCGATGCTGGGCAACGTTACTGCCAGCAACCTTGACGCGGTGATCCCCGACTATTCCCATGAAAAACTGTTTATCGATGCCGATGTTAACGGCCCTGGTAAAGAGGTCGGCCCTTATTTCAAACAGACCCCGCTGAAGGATACGCTCGGCTCGGCGCTGGATGAACTGCAGCTTGATGGTAATGTGAGCGCTCGCTTACATCTTGCTATCCCGCTTGATGGCGAGATGACCACCGCCAAAGGCGATGTACGGCTGAAAAATAACGATCTGTTTATCAAGCCGATTGACGCGACGCTGAAGAATCTCAATGGTCAGTTCAGCTTCGAAAACGGAGATTTAAAAAGCGGGCCGCTAAGCGCGACCTGGTTTAATCAACCGTTGAACCTCAATTTCACCACCACTGAAGGGGCGAAAGCCTTCCTCGTTGACGTCGGCATGAACGCTAACTGGCAGCCGACGCGTACCGGCCTGCTGCCGAAAGCGGTCAATGATGAACTCAGCGGCAGCGTCCCCTGGGACGGCAAAGTGGCCATTGAGTTACCGTATCGCGGTAGCGCGAGCTACAAAGTCGATATCAACGGCGATCTGAAAAATGTGAGTAGTCACTTACCTGCGCCGGTGAATAAATCGGCGGGTGAGCCGTTGCCGGTGAAAATCAACGTGACCGGCGGCTTAAGCAGCTTCGATTTGACCGGCAACATCGGCAGCAAGAACCACGTCAATAGCCGCTGGTTACTGAATAACAAGTTGACGCTCGATCGGGCGATTCTGACCTCCGACAGCAAAGCGATTCCGTCGCTGCCTGAAGCATCAGGCGTCGAGCTCAACATGCCGGCGATGGATGGCGCGCAATGGCTGGCGTTGTTCCAGCAAGGCGCCGTCAACGAAGTGAGCAGTAATATGGCCTTCCCGGAGCGCGTGACGCTTCGTACACCGTCGCTGGCCTTCGCCGGGCAGAACTGGAATAACGTCAGTCTGGTCTCTCAGCCTGACGGTAGCGGCTCGAAGGTGGAGGCGCAGGGGCGTGAAATCAATGCCACGTTGACGATGCATAAGAATGCCCCCTGGCTGGCGGCTATTCGCTACCTCTATTACAACCCTTCCAGCGATAACAGCGGTACGGCGAAAAAAGAGAGCGGCCCGCTGGCTGATACCCGTCTGGATTTCCGCGGCTGGCCGGATTTACAGCTGCGCTGTAAAGAGTGCTGGCTGTGGGGGCAAAAATATGGACGAATCGACGGTGACTTCGATATCAAGGGCGATACGCTCACTCTCAGTAATGGCCTGGTGGATACCGGCTTTGGCCGACTCACTACCGATGGCGTCTGGGTAAATGCGCCGGGCGGCGTACGTACCTCGCTGAAAGGCAAGCTTCACGGCAATAAAACGGACGACTTCGTCAACTTCTTCGGTGTCTCGACGCCGGTGAAAGGGTCGTCGTTTGATGTCGATTACGATCTGCACTGGCGCGCGCCGCCATGGCAGCCTGATGTCGCTTCGCTGAACGGGATCCTCAAAAGCCGCCTCGGCAAAGGCGAGTTTACTGACCTGAGCACCGGTCATGCCGGTCAGTTGTTAAGGCTATTGAGCGTTGACGCGCTGCTGCGTAAGCTACGCTTCGATTTCAGCGACACCTTCCAGGAAGGGTTCTGGTTTGATTCGATTCGCAGTACGGCGTGGATTAAAGACGGCGTGCTGAATACGGATGATACGCTGGTGGATGGGCTCGAAGCCGACATCGCGATGAAAGGTTCGGTCGATCTGGTGCGTCGTCGTTTAGATTTACAAGCGGTGGTGGCGCCGGAAATTTCGGCCACCGTCGGCGTAGCGGCGGCATTCGCCGTCAACCCGATCGTCGGCGCGGCGGTGTTTGCCGCCAGCAAGGTGCTTGGGCCGCTGTGGAACAAAGTGTCGATTCTGCGCTATCGCATTACGGGTCCAATCGATCAGCCGGAAATCAATGAAGTGCTGCGCCAGGCGCGCAGTAACAAAAAGCAATGATTTGACGAGTACGGGGAATTATCGCACTCTCAATAGAGGGCATTTTATCCCCGTCATTTTTTTCGCCGCGTGGCATTCCCCTATGTCAGGCGGCAACAAACGAGTAGCGTAACGATGAGTTTGAACCTGGTAAGTGAACAATTACTGTCGGCAAATGGCCTGAACCATCAGGACCTGTTTGCCATTCTTGGCCAACTGGCTGAGCGCCGTCTCGATTACGGCGATCTTTATTTTCAGTCGAGCTATCACGAATCCTGGGTTCTGGAAGACAGCATCATTAAAGATGGGTCGTACAATATTGACCAGGGCGTAGGCGTCCGGGCGGTAAGCGGCGAGAAAACCGGTTTTGCCTATGCGGACCAAATCAGCAAACTGGCGCTTGAACAGAGTGCCCAGGCGGCGCGTACTATCGTCCGCGACCATGGCGACGGCAAAGTGCAGACGCTCGGCGCGGTGGAATACAGCTCTCTCTATACCAGCGTCGATCCGCTGCAGAGCATGAGCCGCGAAGAGAAACTGGATATCCTGCGCCGCGTTGATAAGGTGGCGCGTGCTGCCGATAAGCGCGTGCAGGAAGTTTCCGCCAGCCTGAGCGGCGTCTACGAGCTTATCCTGGTGGCGGCAACGGACGGGACGCTGGCCGCTGATGTCCGTCCGCTGGTTCGCCTCTCCGTGAGCGTGCTGGTGGAGGAAGACGGCAAACGCGAGCGCGGCGCCAGCGGTGGCGGCGGGCGATTTGGCTATGATTATTTCCTTGCGCCGCTGGATGGCGACGTACGGGCGGATGTCTGGGCGCGTGAAGCGGTACGTATGGCATTAGTCAATCTGTCCGCGGTTGCCGCGCCAGCCGGAATGCTGCCGGTGGTTCTTGGCGCGGGCTGGCCTGGCGTGCTGCTGCATGAAGCCGTTGGCCACGGTCTGGAAGGTGACTTTAACCGTCGCGGCACCTCGGTCTTCAGCGGTCACATGGGCGAATTAGTCGCCTCTGAACTGTGCACCGTCGTGGATGACGGCACCATGGCCGATCGCCGTGGTTCGGTCGCGATTGATGACGAAGGTACGCCGGGTCAATACAATGTGCTTATCGAAAACGGTGTCCTGAAAGGTTATATGCAGGATAAGCTCAACGCGCGTTTAATGGGCGTTGCGCCGACCGGTAATGGTCGCCGTGAATCCTATGCGCATCTGCCGATGCCGCGGATGACCAACACCTATATGCTGGCCGGTAAGTCGACGCCGCAGGAGATTATCGAATCGGTCGATTACGGTATCTACGCGCCGAACTTCGGCGGCGGCCAGGTGGATATCACCTCCGGTAAATTTGTCTTCTCGACCTCGGAAGCTTACCTGATTGAAAAAGGCAAAGTGACCAAGGCAGTCAAAGGCGCGACGCTAATCGGTTCCGGTATCGAAGCGATGCAGCAGATTTCTATGGTTGGTAACGACCTGAAGCTGGATAGCGGCGTTGGCGTGTGCGGTAAAGAAGGGCAGAGCGTGCCGGTCGGCGTCGGCCAGCCGACGCTGAAAGTCGACAACCTTACCGTTGGCGGCACCGCCTGATAACGGCTGGTCCCGGCGGCGCGAAGCCGCTGCCGGGATGTCAATTAACGGGTCATCCCGCGCCCGTGCATTCCCTGATAGATCTTCGCCACCTCGACAAAATAATCCGTCAGATAGTTAATACATACCTGCACCTTCAGCGGCAGTTTGTCTTTTTCGGTATACAGCGCATAGACCGGCCGCGGATCCGATTGATAGCTCGGCAGCAGGATCTCCAGTTCACCGCGATTGATCTCGTCGATCGCCCACATCAGCGGAACGTAGGCCACGCCAACGCCGGCAGTCAGCCAGCGGATCAGCGTCATCGGATCGTTAGTGACGAAACGCCCTTGTGGGATCAGACGTGTTGAGATCCCCTCCGGGGCGATAATTTCGAACTCATTATCTGGCCGTACGCTATATTCCAGCCACGAGTGGCTGGCGAGATCCGCCGGTTTTTCCGGGCATCCCGCGTGCTGAAGATAGCTTTTCGCCGCGCAGAGCACCATCGGCATCGAGCCCAGCCGCCGCGAGAAGAGGCTGGAATCCTGCAATGCGCCGACGCGTATCACCACGTCGAGGCCGTCGGCAATCAGGTCTGGCGCAGGGATGCCGGTCACCAGATTAATCGATAAACCCGGATATTCTTTGAGCATGTCGGCGGTTATGCGCGCCAGCACATTCTGTGCCATAGTTGAAGAGCTACCGATGCGCAGCGTGCCGATGGGAGTATTGTTGAAGGCATACAGCTGTTCATGGACGTCCTGCGCTTCAAAGAGCATTCTTCGGCAGCCCTGGTAATAAATTTTACCCGCTTCTGTTAAGCCCAGGCTGCGGGTGCTGCGGTTGAGCAGCTTTACCTGTAGCTCGTCTTCCAGTTTAGCAACGGTCTGGCTGATAGATGAAACGCTCATCTGGAGCTGGCGTGCGGCGGCGGTGAAAGAGCCCAGCTCAACCACTTTGGCGAACACCGACATGCGTTTTAGTCGTTCCATTATTCACTCTGGCTTAAAAGTGATTTAGATCACATATTATAGATAAGGCTGCAATTGTTACGTTAATATATAGTTAGCTACATAATAAACGCATCACGCTACCACCTGTACGCTTCTTATCAAGGTCATCATGAGTCTGTTTCCTGTCATAGTGATTTTCGGCTTATCGTTTCCGCCGATCTTCTTTGAGCTGCTATTGTCGCTAGCCATCTTCTGGCTGGTGCACCGTTTGCTGGTTCCGACCGGTATTTATGATTTTGTCTGGCACCCTGCACTGTTTAATACTGCGCTGTATTGCTGTCTGTTTTATCTGATATCGCGCTTGTTCGTTTGAGGTCGATGTGAAAACACTAACAAGAAATATCCTGCGTACTGCCATCACTGTGATACTGGTTATTCTGGCGTTTATCGCTATTTTTCGCGCATGGGTGTACTACACCGCGTCGCCGTGGACGCGCGATGCGCGCTTTAGCGCCGATATCGTCGCCATCGCCCCGGATGTGTCTGGGCTCATTTCACAGGTGAATGTCAAGGATAACCAACTGGTTAAGAAAGACCAGGTATTGTTCGTTATTGACCAACCTCGTTACCAAAAAGCGCTGGCGGAGGCGCAAGCCGATGTCTCCTATTACCAGACGCTGGCTCAGGAAAAACGCGTTGAAGCCGGGCGCCGTAACAAGCTCGGCGTGCAGGCGATGTCGCGCGAAGAGATTGACCAGGCCAACAACGTGCTGCAAACCGTAGAGCATCAGCTGGCAAAAGCGGTGGCCAGCCGCGATTTAGCCAAACTGGATCTCGAACGCACGGTGATTCGTGCGCCGGCCGACGGCTGGGTGACCAACCTGAACGTCTACGCCGGTGAATTCATCACCCGCGGTTCGACCGCGGTCGCTTTGGTGAAACAAAATACCTTCTACGTGATGGCATACCTGGAAGAGACTAAGCTGGAAGGCGTGCGTCCGGGCTATCGCGCCGAAATCACTCCGCTCGGCAGTAGTAAGGTGATAAAAGGTACCGTTGACAGCGTTGCCGCGGGCGTGACTAACGCCAGCAGCAGCAGCGATACAAAAGGGATGGCCTCTGTTGACTCCAACCTTGAGTGGGTGCGTCTGGCGCAGCGCGTGCCGGTACGTATTCGTCTTGACCAGCAGCAGGGCAACCTCTGGCCGTCGGGCACCACCGCAACCGTCGTCATTACCGGTAAAGAAGATCGCGACGCTAGCCAGGCCAACTTCTTCCAGAAAGTCGCCATGCGCTTACGTGAGTTTGGTTAATCGCCATGGGGACCTATACCATTGCTCCCCGGCATCTCCGCTTTGCCATTAAGCTTGCATGCGCGGTGGTGCTGGCGCTGTTTGTCGGCTTTCATTTTCAGCTTGAGACGCCGCGTTGGGCCGTACTGACCGCAGCTATCGTGACCGCCGGCCCGGCATTTGCCGCCGGCGGTGAACCCTATTCCGGGGCGATTCGTTATCGTGGAATGTTGCGTATTGCCGGGACGTTTATCGGCTGTATTGCCGCGCTGGCGATCATTATCCTCATGATCCGCGCGCCGCTGTTGATGATGCTGGTCTGCTGTCTCTGGGCCGGTTTCTGCACCTGGATCTCCTCGCTGGTGAAGGTGGAAAACTCCTACGCCTGGGGGCTGGCGGGTTATACGGCGCTGATTATCATCATCACCATTCATACCGACCCGATGCTGGCGCCGCAGTTTGCGGTTGAGCGCTGTAGCGAAATCGTCATCGGGATCGTCAGCGCCATCGTTGCTGATCTGCTATTTTCCCCGCGCTCCATCAAAAAAGAGATCGACCTCGAACTGGATAACCTGCTATTGGATCAGTATCGCCTGATGCAGCTTTGTGTCGCCCATGGCGATAGCGAGGTGGTGGACAAAGCCTGGGGAGCGCTGGTGCGCCGTACTGCCGCGCTGGAAGGAATGCGCGGCAATCTGATCATGGAATCTTCGCGCTGGTCGAAGGTCAACCAGCGGCTAAAGGCGATCAACACGCTATCGCTGACGCTGATTACTCAGGCCTGCGAAACCTATCTGATCCAGAACTCACGCCCGGAGATGGTGACTGACGACTACCGCGAGCTGTTCGCTGAGCCAGTGGAAACGGTACAGGATGTGCATCAACAGCTTAAGCGTATGCGCCGCTTCCTGACCTGGAAAGGTGAACACAATACGCCGGTCACTATTTATAGCTGGGTCGGCGCGGCGACGCGTTACCTGCTGCTCAAGCGCGGCGTGGTTGGCAACACCAAAATCAGCCGTATTGAAGATGAAGTTCTACGCGGCGAGACGGTGGTGAAGGTTGAGTCCGCCGAACGTCACCACGCGATGGTTAACTTCTGGCGAACCTCCATTTCCTGTATTCTCGGCACCCTGTTCTGGCTATGGACCGGCTGGACATCCGGTAGCGGGGCGATGGTCATGATTGCCGTGGTGACCGCGCTGGCGATGCGTCTGCCTAACCCGCGGATGGTGGCCTTAGACTTCCTCTATGGCACCCTTGCCGCTTTACCGCTCGGCGCGCTGTTTTTCCTTGTCGTCATGCCGGCGACGCAACAGAGCATGCTGCTATTGTGTATCAGCCTTGCCGCGATGGCGTTCTTTATCGGCATTGAGGTACAAAAGCGGCGGTTGGGATCGCTGGGGGCTTTAGCGAGCACCATCAACATTTTGGTGCTGGATAACCCGATGCAGTTCCAGTTTAGCCAGTTCCTCGATAGCGCCCTGGGGCAGATTGTCGGCTGTTTCCTCGCGCTGATGGTGATTCTGTTAGTGCGTGATAACTCGCAGGCACGCACCGGACGGGTGTTATTGAACCAGTTCGTCTCGGCGGCGGTCTCTTCGCTCACTACTAACAGCGCAAGGCGAAAAGAGAACCATTTGCCGGCGCTGTATCAACAGCTGTTTTTACTGCTGAACAAGTTTCCCGGCGATATCGCCCGCTTTCGGTTAGCGTTGACGCTGATTATCGCGCACCAGCGTCTACGCGATGCCCCGGTACCGGTAAACGAGGATCTGTCGGCCTTCCACCGCCAGCTGCGGCGAACCGCCGATCACGTTATCTCCGCCGGCAGCGACGATAAGCGCCGCCGTTACTTTACCCGTCTGCTGGAAGAGCTTGATGTTTATCAGGAAAAACTCCTTCACTGGCAGGCTTCGCCCCAGGTCACTGAACCGGTGCGACGGCTGGTGGATATGCTGAAGAAATATCAGCACGTGCTCACCAATAGCTAACCTGCGAACCGACGCCCCGGCGTCGGTTTTTTTATCGCTATACTTATTTGGTGTAGAGGGACAGAGCGGAAGGGGCGGCGGGCAATGACTATTTATACCTTTGATTTTGATGAAATAGCTGAGCAACAGGATTTCTATCGTGAGTTTTCCCGCGCCTTCGCGCTACCGGATAAGCAGGTGGATAACCTTGACGCGCTGTGGAGCGCGGTGACGGGAGGGCGCTTACCGTTCCCGCTGGAGATTGAATTTGTCCATCTGGATGAAAAACAGCGTCGTCGCTTTGGCGCGTTAATTTTGCTGTTCGATGAAGCGGAAGAGGAGCTGGAAGGACAACTACGTTTCAATGCCCGTTGGGCATAAAAAAGCCCCCGGCAGGCGGGGGCAAGTCGTCGGATAAGACGACGAGGGTTTATTTGTACAACTCAGCAGTCGCGTGCCAGCTGTCGCCGGTACGAGCTTCAATAATGCGGTAGCTGCTGGCGCCTTCTTTCTCGGCTTTAGCCGCGAGTTCCTGGCGCATATCCATTGGCGCGCTACCTACTTGCGATACAGAGATAGTGCCCATTGGCTGCAGGTTTTGTGCTTGATCGGCATTCACTTGCTGTACGGCTGCGCTTGCGCCGAAAGAGAGAACAGATGCGAGACCCAGGGATGCGATGATAATTGCGCTTTTCATAATCTTGACTCCAACCTTATGTGCAGCGGCGGGAGATTTCGTATGAAACCAGGCCGCTGAAGAGATACTGTTTCAGTTAATGACCGACAATCGTTAAAGCTTATTTATAAAGTTCAGCAGTGGCGTGCCAATGGTCGCCGGTGCGAGCTTCGATAATGCGATAAGAAGAAGCACCTTCTTCTTGTGCTTTTTTGTTCAGCATTTCATGCATATCCATCGGGGAAGAACCTACCGCGCCGATAGATACGGTGCCCAGTGACTGGCGGCTTTCCGCTTGAGTGCTGTTGATTGAATCAGCGGCGAAAGCGCCAAAGGACAGTACGGATAGCATGCTGAGTGCGGCTACAGTGGTTTTGATTTTCATGATGTTCACCTCGTCGAATTTTATTATTAGGGGGCTTTGTTTCGTGACCCTCATCACAAAATCAAGTATACACTAATCACCAAAAATATTAATACCATGCTAATTGTTTTCAGTGTAAATAATTTCCAAGAAATGTCGTTTTTATAACGTATAAGAATTAGAAATGTCATTCATGGGGTGAATATCATAATTATTTATATTTAAATCAAATAGATATTGCGCTTTGATCTTTTGTGCGCTTTAGCCGTTATCATTCGGTAAAGGAATGTATAGAGGTGGAAAACCACACTAAATGTTAAAAAAATGCTGCTTTATTTGAAGGTTTGGGGGATAGCATTTTGCGGGGAAGAACCCTCTGGCAGGAACCAGAGGGGGAGCGCTTAGAGTTCCTGTTCGAACAGGACCAGAATCGCGTCGTAGAGATCTTTAACGGAAAAACCGCGGGCAGGGGTGGTAAAGATAGTGTCATCACCCGCGATACTACCCAGAATACCTTCGGCTTTGCCTAAGGAATCCAGCAGGCGTGCGATTAGCTGCGCCGCGCCGGGGCTGGTGTGAATCACCACCACCGCATCGTTATAATCGATGTCCAGCACCAGATTTTTCAGCGGGCTGGAGGTCGTCGGCACGCCGAGTTCGGCAGGCAAACAGTAGACCATTTCCATTTTGGCGTTACGCGTGCGAACGGCGCCAAACTTTGTCAGCATGCGGGAAACTTTCGATTGGTTGATGTTCTCGAAACCTTCTTCCTGCAGCGCCTGAACGATTTCGCCTTGCGAGCTGAATTTTTCTTCTTTAAGCAGCGATTTAAACGCTTTAACCAGTTCTTCTTGTTTTGCCGAACTACGCATAAGTCACCCAGATTATGGTGGTAAAAACAACATCATTATGCATACAAGTGCATTTTTATGCAAATAATCCGCAAAGGAATAGCGTAAATAATGTTATGAAAGGCGCATATTTTAGCAAATAACCCTGATGAGGAACATGCCTGCATCACAGCGGGTAAATCGCTGTAAAAGTGAAATAAATGTTATGAAATTGATATTGTTTTGCCGAGCGAGCTGGGTGTATTGTAACCAATAGTCGATCCGGTACTACGGCTTTGCTGGATGGCCAGTCTCAGGAAGAAAAATGCGAATTTGCTGCATCATTGCGCGTACCCCGCATTCTTCAGCCATAATTATTGTAATTGTTCATCTTGTGAATTAAGGTCCAGGCGACGGAATAACGAAAGACTATATTAACCATAATAAGGAGTTTAGGATGAAAGTTGCAGTCCTCGGCGCCGCTGGTGGAATCGGCCAGGCGCTTGCCCTACTACTTAAGACCCAACTGCCTTCAGGTTCAGAGCTCTCGTTGTACGACATCGCTCCGGTTACGCCGGGCGTGGCGGTAGATCTAAGTCATATTCCCACAGATGTAAAAATCAAAGGTTTCTCCGGTGAAGATGCCACCCCGGCGCTGGAAGGCGCTGATGTGGTGCTGATTTCCGCCGGCGTCGCGCGTAAGCCCGGCATGGATCGTTCCGACTTATTTAATGTTAATGCCGGTATCGTTAAAAACCTGGTGCAGCAGATCGCAAAAACCTGTCCGCAGGCCTGCATCGGTATTATCACCAACCCGGTAAATACCACCGTCGCTATCGCCGCCGAAGTGCTGAAAAAAGCCGGTGTGTACGATAAAAACAAACTGTTTGGCGTAACCACCCTCGATATCATTCGTTCTAATACTTTTGTCGCCGAACTTAAAGGTAAATCGGCAACAGAGGTTGAAGTTCCGGTCATTGGCGGCCACTCTGGCGTCACTATCCTGCCTTTACTGTCGCAGATCCCTGGCGTCAGCTTTAGCGAGCAGGAAGTCGCGGATCTCACCAAACGTATTCAAAACGCCGGGACGGAAGTCGTGGAAGCGAAAGCGGGCGGCGGATCGGCGACGCTGTCGATGGGCCAGGCCGCTGCGCGTTTCGGGCTTTCACTGGTGCGTGCAATGCAGGGTGAAAAAGGCGTGGTTGAATGTGCCTATGTCGAAGGTGACGGCCAGTATGCCCGTTTCTTCTCGCAGCCGCTGCTGTTGGGCAAAAATGGCGTGGAAGAGCGCCAGTCCATCGGTAAACTTAGCGCTTTTGAACAGCAGGCGCTGGAAGGCATGCTGGATACGCTGAAGAAAGATATCGCCCTCGGCGAAGATTTCGTGAATAAGTAATGTCTACTTAGCAGAAAAGCCGGAACCGTCGTTCCGGCTTTTTTATCGCCTCATATCCCTGCCGAATGCGCCGCCTGGCGGCTAAATCTGCTAAAATCCCCGCGTCTTAAGCCCTAAGCAATGAGGACGTTGTGAAAAAGATCGAACGAAAGCAGACCAGGGACCACATTACGCAAATCATTCGCTATCAAATTCTGTCCGGAGCGATGAAAGCGGGAGATGAGCTGGCGCAGGAGAGTATTGCCGAGCAGCTAGGGCTTTCACGTATGCCGGTTAGAGAAGCGTTGCAGTCACTTGAACAAGAGGGCTTTCTGGTGCGCTTGCCTAACCGCCATATGCAGGTATCAAAACTGGTGCCTGATGATGTTAGCCAAATTTTTCGCGTGATCGCGGTGATGGCTGCCGAATTGTTCACTCTGGTGCCGGCAAACCAGGGGGAATTGCTGCTCGGGCGCGCACAAGCGCTGGCGCAGCCTGGCGACAAAACTCGCGAACTGGAATTTCATCAGTTGCTGATTTCCTATCTTGATAACCGCTATCTGGCGAAGGCTTATCAGCAATTTTTGGATGGATATATCTCTTATGTCATCCTGTATCTGAAAGACGATAGCCAGGAATCGGCACTGATACTACATGAACTGGCCGGAGCCATTAGCCGCGGCGATGCGGGCAATATTGCTCAGGCAACACAGCGTTATTTCCTCATGCTTGCGGAAATTATGCGTCAACATATGAAGGATTGGGAAAGTGCAGAAGCCTAAATTAGGGAAAATTAAGCTTCTTTCGGCGAAAGAGCAGGTCGCGGCGGTATTACGCAAAGCGATTCTTTCGCGGGATTTAGTGGAAGGGCAGGAGATAACTCTCGAAGGCATTGCCCGTATGGTCGGCGTTTCCAGCATGCCGGTACGCGAAGCGTTTCAGATTTTAGCCGCCGATGGCCTGATTAAAGTCCGCCCCAATAAAGGCGCGGTGGTGTTGGGGATCAACGAGCAGACGATCCGCGAGCATTATGAAATTCGCGCGCTGCTGGAAAGCGAGGCGGTGGCGAAAGCCTCCCGTCCCGGCACGGATATTTCGCGCATTGCCCAGGTACACTACTCAGCGGAAAAAGCGCTGGCCGATAATAACTTCACTGAATATTCCGACCTGAACCAGGCTTTCCATATGGAGATCTGGAACGCCGCAGGCAACGAAAAAATGAAGATGCTGCTTTGTAATATGTGGAACGGACTGTCGATGGGGTACAAGGTGACCGAAGCGGAGTATGCCGCTATCTCCATCCACGAACATAAAGAGATTTTACAGGCACTTGAGCAGCATAATGAAGAGCTGGCGCGCCAGCGTATGCGCAAGCATATTATCCGCTCGATGGAGAACATGTTAACGCGCTACCTTCCTGATACCACCGCGTAACGCCAATTGCCTGTGGAGCAACTGCAGGCTTTTTCTTATTGATCATCGTTATTAATCACTTCTTGTGACGATCTGCGCAGGATCTTGATGCAGATCGCACTGCGCGATCTTTCCTCAAAAACGCATTGACTTACTTTTTGCATGGGAATAATTTCTCCCTCGTCAATATTGGATACAATATCATATATCATTGATAGGGATAATTATAAGTATGGAACCGATTACCATCACCTTATGTTTGCTGGTGTTCGCTATCGTCATGTTCGTCTGGGAGAAGGTGCCTTTGGCAGTGACTTCCATGGTGGTCTGCGTGGCGTTAGTACTCACCGGCGTGTTGGATCTAAAACAAGCTTTTGCTGGTTTTATCGACTCCAACGTCATTCTTTTTGTCGCCATGTTCGTCGTCGGCGGGGCGTTATTTGAAACCGGGATGGCCAATAAAGTCGGCGGGGTGATCACTCACTTTGCCAAAACCGAAAAACAGCTGATTTTCACCATCATGGTGGTGGTCGGCGTGATGTCGGGCTTTCTTTCCAACACCGGTACGGCGGCGGTGCTGATCCCGGTGGTGATTGGCGTCGCGGCGAAATCGGGTTTTGCCCGCTCTCGTTTACTGATGCCGCTGGTATTTGCCGCCGCCCTCGGCGGCAACCTGTCGTTGATTGGCGCGCCCGGCAACCTGATCGCGCAATCGGCGTTACAGAATATCGGTAGCGGCTTTGGCTTCTTTGAGTATGCGAAAGTGGGTTTACCGATGCTGCTCTGCGGCATCCTCTATTTCCTGACGATTGGCTATAAATTTCTGCCTGCTACCGGGAATAGCGGCGAAGTCGGCAGCGTCGGCGAACAGCGTGATTACAGCGACGTTCCGCGCTGGAAACAGATCCTGTCGCTGGTGGTGCTGATCGTCACGATCCTCGGCATGATTTTTGAGAAACAGACCGGCATTAGCCTGACGGTGGCAGGCTGTATCGGTGCGTTGGTACTGGTGTTTACCGGCGTGCTGACGGAAAAGCAAGCTTACAAAGCGATTGATTCACAAAGTATTTTCATTTTTGGCGGCACGCTGGCGCTGGCAAAAGCGCTGGAAATGACCGGTGCGGGCAAGCTGGTTGCCGATCATGTTATCGGCATGCTGGGCCAGAACTCTTCCCCGTTCATGTTGATGGTGGTGGTCTTTGTACTGTCCGTCATCATGACCAACTTTATGTCCAATACCGCTACCGTCGCGCTACTGGTACCGGTGAGTTTGTCGATAGCGGCCGGTATGGGCGCCGATCCGAAAGCGGTCCTGATGGCGACGGTTATCGGCAGTTCCTGCGCCTACGCGACGCCGATCGGTATGCCCGCCAACATGATGGTGCTCTCAGCCGGCGGCTATAAGTTTGTCGATTACGCCAAATCCGGCCTCCCTCTGATTATTGTTTCGACCATTGTCAGCCTCGTACTGCTGCCAATTCTTTTCCCTTTTCACCCGTAATTTACGGACGCTGTTCTGACTAAGGAGCCTTTATGAGCAAAAGCGAACAGATATCCCGAATGACCGATATTATGGCCAAATTCGTGGGATATACCGGCAAAGTATTGCCTGATGACGTCACTGCAAAACTGAAAGAGTTGCATAAAAAAGAGACCAGCCAGCTGGCTGACGTCATCTTTACCACCATGGTTGAAAACCAGCGTCTGGCCAAAGAGCTGGATCGTCCCTCTTGCCAGGACACCGGCGTGATTCAGTTTTTGGTTGAGTGCGGCGCCAACTTTCCGCTGATTGGCGAACTGGAAGCGCTGCTGCGCGAATCGGTGATTAAAGCCACCGTGGATTCTCCGCTGCGCCATAACAGCGTGGAGACCTTTGATGAATACAACACCGGTAAAAACGTGGGTAAAGGTACGCCGACGGTATTCTGGGAGATCGTCCCCGATTCCGACCAGTGCAGCATTTACACCTATATGGCCGGCGGCGGCTGCTCGCTACCGGGTAAAGCGATGGTGCTAATGCCGGGCGCCGGTTACGAAGGCGTAACCCGTTTCGTACTGGATGTGATGACCAGCTATGGCCTGAACGCCTGTCCGCCGCTACTGGTTGGCATTGGCGTCGCGACCTCCGTTGAAACCGCGGCGCTGCTGTCGAAGAAAGCGCTGATGCGTCCGGTTGGATCGCGTAATGAGAATGAACGCGCGGCATCGCTGGAGAAAATGCTCGAAGACGGCATCAACAAAATTGGCCTTGGCCCGCAGGGGATGTCCGGTAACACCTCGGTGATGGGCGTCAATATCGAAAACACTGCGCGCCATCCTTCCACCATCGGCGTGGCGGTCAACGTTGGCTGCTGGTCGCACCGCAAAGGACATATCGTTTTCGATAAAGATTTGAATTACACCATTACGTCTCACACAGGAGTGGCTTTCTGATGACTAAAAAAATACTCACTACGCCAATTAAAGATGAAGATTTAGCTGATATTAAAGCGGGCGATATTATTTATCTCAATGGTCATATTGTTACCTGTCGTGATGTAGCTCACCGTCGTTTAATTGAAGGCGGTCGTGAATTACCGGTCAACGTTGCCGGCGGCGCGATATTACATGCCGGGCCCATTGTGCGGCCGATTAAAGGTACGGAAGATAAATTTGAAATGGTCTCCGTTGGGCCAACCACCAGTATGCGCATGGAGAAATTTGAAAAAGAATTTATTGCTAAGACCGGTGTGAAATTAATCGTCGGCAAAGGCGGCATGGGTAAGGGGACCGAAGAGGGCTGTGCCGAACATAAAGCGCTCCACTGTGTCTTCCCGGCCGGCTGCGCAGTGGTCGCCGCGGTCTGTGTGGAAGAAATTGAAGATGCCCAGTGGCGTGATTTGGGCATGCCGGAAACCTTATGGGTTTGCCGGGTGAAAGAATTTGGTCCGCTTATTGTGTCGATCGATACCCACGGAAATAACCTGTTTGAGCAGAATAAGGTGATATTTAATCAGCGCAAAGAAATTGTCGCCGATGAAATCTGCCAGCACGTAAGTTTCATTAAATAATTCCCGGTTAAATATCTTGCGCAGTAATGGCGAGAATTAATTTCCACGATAAAGAGGCTTCTGACTATGTGGTCTGGGGAAATCCACTCGGCTATCGCGGTTGTTCATCACGCCATTATTGCGCTCCTCCAAAGGCTATTTTATGACTGATGCCGTTCTGTTAGGCGAAGGCTTCACCCTGATGTTCCTCGGC
>NZ_JBEAHW010000030.1:0-40861 GCF_040062085.1 Klebsiella sp. JN_Kp122 | reverse complement strand
ACGACCTTGCCAAGGTCGGGGTCGCGAGTTCGAGTCTCGTTTCCCGCTCCAAATTTCTTCCTTTATCCAGTTTATCCACAGTGCAAAATCGCGCCGGGGATGATTTTCATTGCCTATCTAAAAATACTGTAAACAGAGTTATCCACAGGCTGTCGTTTGGCTGACGGCGCGATAAATGCTTCACTTTGTAAATAGTATTATTGTATCTGATTGAAATTTAACATTTAAATTTCATTTCAAACTGTTAATTCGATCACTTGACGTACGTCTGCCCGTTGAAACGCAATGTGTTTTTGTTTTTATTCACAGCCTGTGAATGAATCAGGCGTCGCGCGGTAATCCTTTCTCGACCACCCTGACCAGGCGTAATTTCTGCGGCAACTGCACTTCGACAACGTTGGCGTTTCGCTTTTCGATCTGCTGCGCAACCGCCCATTCAATGTGTTCATCGAGAAGTGGGTGCTCACCTCGGCGACTTTCCAGCGCGACCAGATTGGCTTCATTCCACGGGGCATTACCGAGCGCGACGGCGATATTGCGTAACCAGCGTAAGTGACCGATACGGCGTATCGCCGATCCCTCAGTGACTTTCAGGAACCAGGCTTCGCTCCAGGCGAACAGCTCAATCAGCTGCGGCGCATGTAGCGCTTTACGCGGGCTGAAGTCCTCTTCATCGGTGAGCTGCGAAAAACGGTTCCACGGACATATCAACTGGCAATCATCGCAGCCGTAAATACGGTTGCCGATAAGCGGACGAAATTCTTCCGGGATGGCGCCTTCCAGCTCGATGGTCAGATAGGAGATGCAGCGCCGCGCGTCGACGGTATAGGGCTCGACGATGGCGCCGGTGGGGCAGATAGTCATACAGGCGACACAACGCCCGCACTCTTCGGCAACCGGCTGGTCTATCGGCAGTGGCAGATCGATAAGCAACTCGCCCAGGAAGAAAAACGATCCGGCGTCGCGGCTTAAGATAAGTGAGTGCTTACCTGTCCAGCCAAGCCCCGCTTTTTCAGCGATGGGCCGCTCCAGGATAGGCGCGGAATCGACAAACGGTCTAAAATTGAGCGAAGCACACTGTTCCTGAATCATCTCGCCGAGTTTTTTCAGGCGGTTACGTAGCAGCTTATGATAATCACGCCCCAGGGCATAACGGCTGACGTAACCCAGCGTGGGATCTTTCAGAGTGCTGGCGAAAGCAGCATTGGCGGGCAGGTAGTTCATGCGCACGCTAATCACGCGTAGCGTACCGGGCAGCAGTTCATGCGGCCGGGCGCGCATCATGCCGTGGCGAGCCATCCATTCCATTTCGCCATGGTATTGTTTATCCAGCCATGCCTGTAGTTTAGGTTCGCTGGCGCTGAGATCGGTATCGGTAATACCGACCTGCTGGAAGCCAAGCTCGGTGCCCCATTGTTTGATTTGCTGCGCTAACTGATTGAGATCGAGGGGCTGTGACATGATGGACCATACAATGACGAAAAACCCTGACAGTATACCACACATCGTATGGCCAGCGGAGACGCTGCGCCAGGCGGAAAGAGAGGCGGCGGATAGTCTCGGGCTGACGCTTTTTGAATTGATGCGGCGTGCCGGCGAGGCGGCGTTTCAACTGGCCCGAAGCCTTTATCCCGCCAGCCAGCACTGGTTGATTCTTTGCGGCCACGGCAATAACGGCGGCGACGGCTATGTCGTCGCGCGACTGGCGCAGGCGCAGGGCATCGCGGTAACGCTACTGGCGTTGGAAAGCGATAAGCCGCTGCCGGAAGAGGCGCAGGCCGCGCGGGAAGAGTGGCTCAATGCCGGCGGCGTCATCCACGCCGCCGATAGCGCCTGGCCGGATGATATCTCATTGATTATTGACGGGCTGCTCGGCACCGGCCTGCATAGCGCGCCGCGCGCTAACGTCGCCGGGCTGATTGAACTGGCGAATGCCTATCCCGCGCCGGTTATTGCGCTTGATATCCCCTCCGGGCTGAACGCGCAAACCGGCGCGACGCCTGGCGCGGTAATCCACGCCGCCCATACCCTGACGTTTATCGCGCTAAAACCCGGACTACTGACCGGCAACGCCCGCGACGTCGTCGGGCGCTTACATCATCATGCGCTCGGGCTGGAGCGCTGGCTTGCCGGGCAAAACACCGCTATTCGCCGTTTTTCCGCAGCGCAGCTGGCAGGCTGGTTGCCGCCGCGTCGCCCGACGTCGCATAAAGGCTCGCATGGTCGGCTGGTGATTATCGGCGGCGATCGCGGCACCGCTGGCGCCATTCGTATGGCAGGTGAGGCCGCGCTGCGTGCCGGCGCGGGTTTAGTACGCGTGCTGACCAGGGCGGAAAATATCGCGGGCATTGTGACTGCCAGACCGGAATTGATGGTCCATGAGCTGAACGGTGACTCTCTTGCTGAGAGCCTGGAGTGGGCGGATGTCGTGGCGATTGGTCCCGGTCTTGGGCAAAGCGAATGGGGTAAAGCGGCGCTGCGGCAGGTAGAGAATTTTCGCAAACCGATGGTCTGGGATGCCGACGCGTTGAACCTGCTGGCAATCAATCCCGATAAACGTCACAATCGCGTGTTAACCCCGCATCCTGGCGAAGCCGCCCGTTTATTGAATATCAGCGTGGCAGAAGTTGAAAGCGATCGCTTACATTCTGTACAACGTCTGGTAAAACGGTATGGCGGCGTGGTGGTGCTAAAAGGCGCAGGAACCGTCGTGGCGAATAACGCGGGGGAAATCGGTATCATTGATGCCGGTAATCCCGGAATGGCCAGCGGCGGGATGGGCGATGTGCTCACCGGCATTATCGCCGCGCTGTTGGGACAGGGGCTGACCCCATATGATGCCGCTTGCGCAGGCTGCGTGGCGCACGGCGAAGCCGCAGACCGGCTGGCCGCCAGAGATGGCGCCCGCGGGATGCTGGCGACCGATCTTTTTTGCACGCTGAGGCGTGTTGTTAACCCGGATGTGATTGACCTAGACCATGATTAACCGTGTGATTCCTTTACCCGACGAGCAGGCGACATTAGACCTTGGCAACCGCGTAGCGCAGGCCTGTAGCGGCGCGACGGTTATCTATCTGTATGGCGATTTAGGCGCGGGTAAAACCACCTTCAGCCGCGGTTTTCTGCAGGCCCTTGGCCACCGCGGCAATGTCAAAAGCCCAACGTATACGCTGGTGGAGCCTTACACCCTCGACAATCTGATGGTGTATCACTTCGACCTCTACCGGCTGGCGGATCCTGAGGAGCTCGAATTTATGGGGATCCGCGATTACTTCGCTAACGATGCCATCTGCCTGGTAGAATGGCCGCAACAAGGCGCGGGTGTACTGCCTGACCCGGATGTCGAAATTCACCTGGATTATCAGGCGCAAGGGCGTGAGGCGCGCGTAACGGCGGTCTCTTCATTGGGTGAGTCTTTATTGGCGCGTTTAGCCATTTAGCCTAAAGGATGACGGGATGAAGTATCGTATAACCAGTTGGCTGGCCGCCGCTCTGATGCTGCTCGGCACTCAGGCATCCGCGGCAAGTTTATCCGATATCCAGGTCTCAAACGGCGATCGGCAGGCCCGCATCACGCTAAGTTTTGTCGGCGATCCTGAATATTCTTTCACCCCGCAAGGTAAGCGGGCGGTGGCGTTGGATATCAAACAAACCGGCGTACTTCAGGGGCTGCCGCTGCAGTTTAGCGGTAATAATCTGGTCAAGAGCATTCGTTCCGGCTCGC
Organism: Klebsiella sp. JN_Kp122; assembly: GCF_040062085.1. NCBI lineage: Bacteria > Pseudomonadati > Pseudomonadota > Gammaproteobacteria > Enterobacterales > Enterobacteriaceae > Klebsiella > Klebsiella sp. JN_Kp122. The sequence continues at coordinate 37,137 of NZ_JBEAHW010000030.1, read as the reverse complement.
CTCAGGATACGCAATCGCTGCGTCTACTGGTCGATCTGACGGAAGATGGTAAAACGCGGGCGGTGAAGCAGCAAAATGGCGCCAACTATACCGTCGTCTTTACCATTAACGCCGATGTGCCGCCGCCACCTCCTCCGCCAGTGATAGCGAAACGGGTCGAAGCGCCGGTAGTGGCGTCGCGTCCGAGCACGCCGCCGCGCAATCCGTTTAAAAACTCTGGCAGCGACAGAACCACGGTGGTGACCAGCAGTCAGCCGGCGATGACCAACAACCAGACCATCAGCCGTCCGGCGGCGCGTACCGTCTCTTCTGACGATAAAATTATTATCGCCATTGATGCCGGTCACGGCGGCCAGGATCCTGGCGCCATCGGACCGGGAGGCACCAAAGAGAAAAACGTCACGATTGCTATCGCCCATAAACTCCGGGCGTTGCTCAACGACGATCCGCAGTTTAAACCGGTGCTCACCCGCAACGGTGATTACTTCATCTCGGTTATGGGGCGTTCGGACGTGGCGCGCAAACAAAACGCCAATTTCCTTGTCTCTATCCATGCCGATGCGGCCCCGAACCGCGACGCGACCGGCGCATCGGTGTGGGTGCTCTCTAACCGCCGCGCGAATAGCGAAATGGCCGGCTGGCTAGAACAGCATGAGAAACAATCCGAACTTTTGGGCGGTGCGGGCGACGTGCTGGCAAATAGTCAGTCGGATCCTTATCTGAGCCAGGCGGTGCTGGATTTACAGTTCGGCCATTCCCAGCGCGTCGGTTATGATGTGGCGACGGATGTACTAAGCCAGCTGCAGCGGGTCGGTAATCTCCATAAACGCCGCCCGGAGCATGCCAGCCTTGGCGTTCTGCGCTCGCCGGATATTCCGTCGATCCTCGTCGAAACCGGCTTTATCAGTAATAACGGCGAAGAGCGCCTGCTGGGTAGCGATGATTACCAACAGCAGATTGCAGAGGCGATTTATAAAGGGCTGCGTAACTATTATATGCAGCACCCGCTGCAATCAGCGCCGCGCGGCACGGCCGCGCAAACCGCCAGCGCCAGTTCGCCTGGCGGGACGTTGATTAACTAAGGAGAAGGTCATGCCGATTCAGGTTCTACCGCCGCAGCTCGCCAACCAGATTGCCGCTGGCGAGGTGGTGGAACGTCCGGCGTCGGTAGTGAAGGAGCTGGTTGAGAACAGCCTTGATGCCGGCGCAACCCGTATCGACATTGATATCGAACGCGGGGGCGCGAAGCTTATCCGTATTCGCGATAACGGCTGTGGGATCAAAAAAGATGAGCTGGCGCTGGCGCTGGCTCGGCACGCCACCAGTAAAATCGCCTCGCTGGATGACCTTGAGGCGATCATCAGCCTTGGCTTTCGCGGCGAAGCGTTGGCCAGTATCAGTTCCGTCGCCCGCCTGACGCTGACTTCGCGTACCGCGGAGCAGCACGAGGCATGGCAGGCTTATGCTGAAGGGCGCGACCAGGCAGTGACGGTGAAACCGGCGGCGCATCCGATAGGCACCACGCTGGAAGTCCTGGATCTGTTTTACAACACCCCCGCGCGGCGCAAGTTCATGCGTACCGAAAAAACCGAGTTTAATCATATTGATGAAATCGTCCGCCGCATCGCGCTGGCGCGTTTCGATGTAACGATTAATCTCAGCCATAACGGCAAAATGATGCGCCAGTATCGCGCAGTGGCGGAAGGCGGCCAGCGTGAACGCCGCCTCGGCTCGATTTGCGGCGCGGCGTTTCTGGAACACGCGTTGGCCATTGAGTGGCAGCATGGCGATCTGACGCTGCGCGGCTGGGTTGCCGATCCGTTGCATACCAATCCGGCATTAGCGGAAATCCAGTACTGCTACGTCAACGGGCGTATGATGCGCGACCGGCTGATCAACCATGCCATTCGCCAGGCCTGTGAAGACAAGCTGGGCGCTGACCAGCAGCCGGCGTTTGTGCTGTATCTGGAGATTGACCCGCATCAGGTTGATGTCAACGTGCATCCGGCGAAGCACGAAGTACGTTTCCATCAATCGCGGCTGGTGCATGATTTTATCTATCAAGGCGTACTGAGCGTGCTGCAGCAGCAACTGGATGCGCCGTTGGCGGAAGAAGACGAAGCGCCCGCGTCGCGGCCGGTGCCGGAAAATCGCGTAGCGGCGGGCGCTAACCATTTCGCTCGCCCATCGCCTGCCCGGGAACCGGCGGCGGGTTATGATACCCGCGCGCCGCGGGAACCTGCCGCCGGCGGCGGCTATAGCGCAGGCGGCGCCAACTGGCCCCACGCGCAGCCGGGCTATCAAAAACAGCAGGGGGCGCTTTACCGTCAACTGCTGCAAACCCCGGCGGCGGAAAAGCCACCCGTTGCGCCGGCGCCTGCGGAAAGCCTGGCAGCCCATAGCCAAAGCTTTGGCCGGGTGCTGACTATTATCGGTAGCGATTGCGCGCTGCTCGAGCGCGGCGGCACATTGGCGTTGCTGGCGCTGCCGGTGGCGGAGCGCTGGCTGCGTCAGGCGCAGCTAACGCCGGGCGCGGAAGCGGTTTGCGCGCAGCCGCTGCTGATCCCGCTGCGTCTTAAAGTGAGTGAAGCAGAACGTAAGGCGCTGGAAAAGGCGCAGCCGGCGCTGGCGCAATTGGGTATCGATTTACAAGCAGATGCTCAGCACGTGACGGTTCGCGCGGTGCCTTTACCCTTAAGACAACAAAATTTACAAATCTTGATTCCTGAACTGATAGGCTACCTGGCGCAGCTAACGGCATTCGACGTCGGCGACATTGCCCAGTGGACGGCGCGTAATCTGACGAGCGAGCACGCGCAGTGGAGTATGGCGCAGGCGATTTCCGTGCTGGCGGACGTTGAGCGTTTATGTCCGCAGCTGATTAAAGCGCCGCCGGGTGGTCTGTTACAACCTGTTGATTTACATTCGGCGATGACAGCCCTGAAAGATGAGTGATGTAACTGAGGCGAGCCTGCCTAAGGCAATTTTTTTAATGGGGCCGACGGCCTCCGGTAAAACCGCATTAGCTATCGCCTTGCGTAAAGTTTTGCCCGTAGAGTTGATTAGCGTCGATTCCGCCCTCATCTATCGAGGAATGGATATCGGCACGGCCAAACCCGATGCCGCGGAGCTTAGCGCTGCGCCGCATCGGTTGCTGGATATCCTTGATCCGGCAGAGTCGTACTCGGCGGCGGATTTTCGCCGCGATGCGTTGGCGGAAATGGCGGATATCGTCGCCGCCGGGCGCATCCCGCTGCTGGTCGGCGGAACAATGTTGTACTTCAAAGCGTTGTTGGAAGGGTTATCGCCGCTGCCTTCGGCGGATCCCGCAGTCAGGGCCAGAATTGAGCAACAGGCAGCAGAGCAGGGGTGGCACGCATTGCACCGGCAGTTACAGGACATCGATCCCGTGGCCGCCGCGCGTATTCATCCAAATGATCCGCAAAGACTTTCCCGAGCACTGGAAGTTTTTTTCATTTCGGGTAAAACTTTAACGGAACTGACGCAAACGTCAGGAGAGGCTCTGCCGTATCAGGTGCATCAGTTCGCCATCGCCCCGGCGAGCCGTGAACTGCTACATCAACGCATTGAGCAGCGTTTTCATCAGATGTTGGCTTCAGGTTTTGAAGCAGAAGTGCGGGCGCTATTTGCCCGTGGAGATTTGCATACGGATATGCCTTCCATTCGTTGTGTCGGATACCGCCAGATGTGGTCATACCTTGAAGGCGAGGTCCCGTATGATGAAATGGTTTATCGAGGTGTTTGCGCGACGAGACAGTTAGCTAAACGTCAGGTCACCTGGCTGCGTGGTTGGGAAGATGTTCACTGGTTAGACAGTGAGCAACCTGAACAAGCGCTCAACAAAGTATTACAGGTTGTTGGTGCTAGCCAGAACTGAACGTGTACAATTGAATGGTATCGTGCGTAATTTTTTTTAAGAATCGTAAGGTTCTGAGTACAAAACAAGCATACATATAAGGAAAAGAGAGAATGGCTAAGGGGCAATCTTTACAAGATCCGTTCCTGAACGCTTTGCGTCGGGAACGTGTTCCGGTTTCTATTTATTTGGTGAATGGTATTAAGCTGCAAGGGCAAATTGAGTCTTTCGATCAGTTCGTGATCCTGTTGAAGAACACGGTCAGCCAGATGGTCTATAAGCACGCAATTTCTACTGTTGTTCCGTCCCGTCCGGTGTCTCACCACAGCAATAATGCTGGCGGCGGTGCAAACAACTATCACCACGGTGGTAGCGCGCAAGGTTCTTCTGCGCCGCAGCAAGACAGCGACGACGCCGAATAAGGCTAATGCTGTTTTTCCACGTCGGGGAGCCAGGTTTTCTGCGTTCCCCGCTGGTATTTTATAAGGGGTTTACGCTTGTTTGACCGTTATGATGCCGGTGAGCAGGCGGTACTGGTACACATCTATTTTTCGCAAGACAAAGATATGGAGGATCTCCAGGAGTTTGAATCCCTGGTTTCTTCCGCCGGTGTCGAAGCAATGCAGGTGATTACCGGTAGCCGTAAAGCACCGCACCCGAAGTATTTTGTTGGTGAAGGTAAGGCTGTTGAAATTGCGGAAGCCGTAAAAGCGACCGGCGCCTCGGTCGTGCTGTTCGATCATGCCTTGAGTCCGGCCCAGGAACGTAACCTGGAGCAGCTTTGCGAATGCCGGGTTATCGATCGCACCGGTCTGATTTTAGATATTTTTGCCCAGCGAGCGCGTACCCACGAAGGGAAACTGCAGGTTGAGCTGGCGCAGCTGCGCCATCTGGCCACCCGTCTGGTACGCGGCTGGACCCACCTTGAAAGGCAGAAGGGCGGGATTGGTTTGCGCGGACCGGGTGAAACCCAGCTCGAAACCGACCGTCGATTGCTGCGTAACCGTATTATGCAGATCCTGTCGCGACTGGAAAAAGTAGAAAAGCAGCGCGAGCAAGGTCGGCGGTCACGCGCTAAGGCCGATATCCCTACCGTCTCGCTGGTGGGATATACCAACGCCGGAAAATCAACGCTGTTCAACCAGATAACCGAAGCGGAAGTCTATGCCGCGGACCAACTGTTCGCCACCCTGGACCCAACGCTGCGCCGTATTAACGTCACCGACGTCGGCGAAACGGTACTGGCTGACACCGTAGGCTTTATTCGTCATCTGCCGCACGATTTGGTGGCGGCGTTTAAAGCGACGCTGCAGGAGACGCGTCAGGCGACGCTGCTGCTGCACGTTATCGACGCGGCGGATGTCCGCGTGCAGGAAAATATTGATGCAGTAAATACGGTCCTTGCTGAAATCGAGGCCGATGAAATCCCGTCATTGCTGGTGATGAACAAAATCGATGTGCTTGACGATTTTGAACCGCGCATCGATCGGGATGAAGAGAATAAACCGATTCGGGTCTGGCTCTCCGCCCAGACCGGAGTTGGCGTACCACTGCTTTTTCAGGCGTTAACAGAACGTCTTTCCGGCGAAGTGGCTCAGCATACGCTGCGTTTACCGCCGCAGGAAGGTCGTCTGAGAAGCCGGTTCTATCAGCTTCAGGCGATAGAAAAAGAGTGGATGGAGGATGACGGCAGCGTAAGCCTGCAAGTGCGCATGCCCATCGTGGACTGGCGTCGCCTCTGCAAACAAGAGCCTGCGTTGGTCGACTACGTGGTTTGACCTGGCCTGAAGATATTAACCCCTGTGGGGATATCAAAAACAAATATGGAGCATATACATGGCGTGGAATCAGCCCGGTAATAACGGACAGGACCGCGACCCGTGGGGAAGCAGCAAGAATGGCGGCAACTCTGAGGGAAATGGCAACAAAGGCGGTCGCGATCAGGGGCCGCCCGATCTGGATGATATCTTCCGCAAGTTAAGCAAAAAACTTGGCGGTCTCGGCGGCGGTAAAGGCGGCCAGGGTGGCGGTAATGTGACGCAGGGGCCGCGCGGCCCGATGGGCGGGCGCATTGTCGGCATCGTTGCTGCAGCGGCGGTGATTATCTGGGCAGCCAGCGGTTTCTATACCATCAAGGAAGCGGAACGTGGTGTGGTGACACGCTTTGGCAAGTTCAGCCATCTGGTTGAGCCAGGTCTGAACTGGAAGCCAACCTTTGTCGATAATGTGCAAGCGGTGAACGTCGAGTCGGTTCGTGAGCTGGCCGCATCTGGTGTGATGCTGACTTCCGATGAGAACGTCGTGCGCGTTGAGATGAACGTACAGTACCGGGTGACCGATCCGGAGCGCTACCTGTTTAGCGTGACCAGCGCCGACGATAGTCTGCGTCAGGCCACCGACAGCGCCCTGCGCGGCGTCATCGGTAAGTACACCATGGACCGTATCCTGACCGAAGGTCGTACCGTTATCCGTAGCGATACCCAGCGCGAGCTGGAAGAGACCATTCGTCCGTACAACATGGGTATTACCCTGCTGGACGTCAACTTCCAGACGGCGCGTCCGCCGGAAGAGGTGAAGGCCGCGTTTGATGATGCCATTGCCGCGCGTGAGAACGAGCAGCAGTACATCCGCGAAGCGGAAGCTTATACCAACGAAGTTCAGCCGCGTGCGAACGGTCAGGCGCAGCGTATCCTCGAAGAGGCGCGTGCGTATAAAACCCAGACCGTACTGGAAGCACAGGGTGAAGTCGCTCGCTTTGCGAAGATCCTGCCGGAATATAAAGCCGCGCCGGAAATTACCCGCGAGCGTCTGTATATCGAAACCATGGAAAAAGTGCTGAGCCATACCCGCAAAGTGCTGGTTAATGACAGCAAGGGCGGCAACCTGATGGTTCTGCCGTTGGATCAGATGCTGAAAGGCGCCACTGGTGCGCCGGCAAAGAGCGATAGCAGTGGCGCAAGCGATCTGCTGCGCCTGCCGCCTGCGTCCAGCTCAAGCAGCGCCAGCACCTCATCAACCTCGAGTTCAACCGGGGGTACCATTATGGACCAACGCCGCGCCAACGCGCAGCGTAACGACTACCAGCGTCAGGGGGAATAACGATGCGTAAATCTGTTATCGCGATCATTGTCGTCGTGCTGGTAGTGCTCTACATGTCTGTCTTCGTGGTGAAAGAAGGCGAGCGTGGCATTACGCTGCGCTTTGGCAAAGTTCTGCGCGACGATGAGAACAAGCCGCTGGTGTATGCGCCGGGTCTGCACTTCAAGATCCCGTTTATTGAATCCGTGAAAATGCTGGATGCGCGTATCCAGACCATGGACAACCAGGCTGACCGCTTTGTTACTAAAGAGAAGAAAGACCTGATCGTCGACTCCTATATCAAGTGGCGCATCAGTGACTTCAGTCGTTACTATCTGGCGACCGGCGGCGGCGACGTCTCCCAGGCCGAAGTTCTGCTGAAGCGTAAGTTCTCTGACCGTCTGCGCTCTGAGATTGGTCGTCTGGACGTGAAAGACATCGTGACTGATTCCCGCGGTCGTTTGACCCTGGAAGTGCGTGATGCGCTGAACTCCGGTTCTGCAGGTACAGAAGATGAAGTCTCGACGCCGGCAGCCGATGACGCTATCGCTAAAGCGGCAGAACGGGTAGAAGCTGAAACTAACGGTAAGGTTCAGGTAATCAACCCGAACAGTATGGCGGCGCTGGGTATTGAAGTCGTTGACGTACGTATCAAGCAGATCAACCTGCCGGCTGAAGTGTCTGAGGCGATCTACAACCGTATGCGCGCCGAGCGTGAAGCGGTTGCTCGTCGTCATCGTTCACAAGGTCAGGAAGAAGCGGAAAAACTGCGCGCGACCGCGGACTATGAAGTGACCAAGACCCTGGCGGAAGCCGAGCGTCAAGGGCGTATTCTGCGCGGTGAAGGCGATGCCGAGTCGGCAAAACTGTTTGCCGATGCATTCAGTCAGGATCCGGGCTTCTATGCCTTTATCCGTAGCCTGCGCGCCTATGAGAAGAGCTTCCAGAGCAACCAGGACGTGATGGTCCTCAGCCCGGATAGCGATTTCTTCCGTTACATGAAGTCACCGGATTCTGTGCGTAAATAAGCCGGGTCAGTGTGAAATCAGAAGGCGCCTTGCAAGAGGCGCCTTTTTTCATGCCATAGATTGTGATTTTTCTCTCAGCTAGTGGTTTCATATTGCCTGTGAAATGCCGGAGAATGTGAAGAAAGAAAAGGGTTTTGCGGTAATACTCACCGGCGCCAAACTGGCGGCGGTTTTGTTTTTCTATAAGGGTCATCAATAATGAATGCAACAATTTGGCTGGCACTGGCGCTGGTTTTAGTTCTCGAAGGTCTTGGCCCACTGCTTTATCCCCGCGCCTGGCGCAAGATGGTAGCGACCATGAGCCAACTGCCGGATAATTTATTGCGTCGCTTTGGCGGCGGTCTTGTGGTAGCTGGTATCGTCATCTACTACATGTTGAGGAAATCGATTGGCTGATCAAAAAACAATCGTATTACCCTCATTTTGAGTGCAAAAAGTGCTGTAACTCTGAAAAAGCGATGGTAGAATCCATTTTTAAGCAAACGGTGATTTTGAAAAAATGGGTAACAACGTCGTCGTACTGGGCACCCAATGGGGTGACGAAGGTAAAGGGAAGATCGTCGATCTCCTGACTGAACGGGCTAAATATGTTGTGCGCTACCAGGGTGGCCATAACGCAGGCCATACTCTCGTAATCAACGGTGAAAAAACCGTCCTCCATCTTATTCCATCAGGTATTCTCCGTGAGAATGTAACCAGCATCATCGGTAACGGTGTTGTGCTGTCTCCGGCTGCGCTGATGAAAGAGATGAAAGGTCTGGAAGACCGTGGTATCCCTGTTCGTGAGCGTCTGCTGCTGTCCGAAGCCTGTCCGCTTATTCTCGACTATCACGTTGCGCTGGATGTTGCGCGTGAGAAAGCACGCGGTGCGAAAGCTATCGGTACAACCGGTCGCGGTATCGGCCCGGCTTACGAAGATAAAGTCGCCCGTCGCGGCCTGCGCGTTGGCGACCTGTTTGATAAAGCCACCTTCGCTGACAAACTGAAAGAAGTGATGGAATATCACAACTTCCAGTTGGTGAACTTCTATAAAGCAGAAGCGGTCGACTATCAAAAAGTGCTGGACGATGTGATGGCGATTGCCGACATCCTGACCAGCATGGTCGTTGACGTCTCCGATCTGCTGGATCAGGCGCGTCAGCGCGGCGACTTCGTGATGTTCGAAGGCGCGCAGGGCACGCTGCTGGATATCGACCACGGTACCTATCCGTATGTAACTTCCTCCAACACCACTGCTGGTGGCGTGGCGACCGGCTCCGGCCTGGGCCCGCGTTATGTGGATTACGTTCTGGGTATCATCAAAGCTTACTCTACTCGTGTAGGCGCGGGTCCGTTCCCGACCGAGCTGTTTGATGAAACCGGCGAGTTCCTGTGCAAGCAGGGTAACGAATTCGGCGCCACTACCGGCCGTCGTCGTCGTACCGGCTGGCTGGACGCTGTCGCGGTACGCCGCGCGGTGCAGATTAACTCTCTGTCCGGCTTCTGCCTGACCAAACTGGACGTCCTGGACGGCCTGAAAGAAGTGAAAATCTGCGTCGGCTACCGTATGCCGGACGGCCGTGAAGTGACCACCACTCCGCTGGCTGCCGACAACTGGGAAGGTATCGAGCCTATCTACGAAACCATGCCGGGTTGGTCCGAAACCACCTTCGGCGTGAAAGAGCGCAGCGGTCTGCCGCAGGCAGCGCTGAACTACATCCAGCGTATTGAAGAGTTGACCGGCGTGCCGGTTGATATCATCTCTACCGGTCCTGACCGTACTGAGACTATGATTCTGCGCGACCCGTTCGACGCGTAATCATCATCCAGGGGCGCCGTTCGGGCGCCCTTGTTTTTGCAGTTCGCCCGCCCCATTTCAAATAAATTAGCGGCCTGAGCGCTGGCTGGTTTATCATCAATAGAGTTAATACCCGCGGATTCACCGCTTTCCCCTTACTCTGAGGTTGATGTGCAGTTAACGAGTTTCACCGATTATGGATTACGTGCGCTGATTTATATGGCGTCGTTGCCGGATGACCGAATGACCAGTATTTCCGAGGTGACGGATGTCTATGGCGTTTCCCGTAATCATATGGTCAAAATAATCAATCAGTTAAGCCGTGCTGGCTACGTGACGGCCGTGCGGGGAAAGAATGGGGGGATTCGCCTTGGCAAGCCAGCTAAAATGATTCGCGTGGGTGATGTTGTGCGCGATCTTGAGCCGCTATCGCTGGTGAATTGCAGCAGCGAATTTTGCCACATTACTCCCGCTTGCCGCCTGAAACAGGCACTTGCCGAAGCTGCGCAAAGTTTCCTGAAGGAACTGGATAACTACACGCTGGCCGATTTGGTTGAAAAGAATCAACCGCTATATAAATTATTACTGGTGGAAGAAAAGCGCTGAGTGATTCGCGCCGCAGCGTAAAGAGAACTCACAAAGCGGCGGCGTGCGCCACCCAGAGACTTTCATCGGAGATGACAACGGAGGAACCGATATGTCACAAGATCCATTCCAGGAACGCGAAGCTGAGAAGTACGCGAATCCAATCCCGAGCCGGGAATTTATCCTCGAACATTTAACCAAACGCGAAAAACCGGCCAGCCGTGATGAGCTGGCGATTGAGTTAAATATCGAGGGCGAAGAACAAACCGAAGCGCTGCGTCGTCGCCTGCGTGCAATGGAACGCGATGGCCAGTTGGTGTTTACTCGCCGTCAGTGCTATGCGCTGCCGGAACGTCTCGATTTAGTCAAAGGCGTCGTTATTGGCCACCGCGACGGCTACGGCTTTTTACGCGTCGAAGGGCGTAAAGACGACCTGTATCTTTCATCTGAGCAGATGAAAATGTGTATCCATGGCGATCAGGTGCTGGCCCAGCCGTTGGGCGCCGATCGTAAGGGGCGTCGCGAAGCGCGCATCGTTCGCGTGCTGGTGCCGAAAACCAGCCAGATCGTCGGCCGTTATTTCACCGATGCCGGTGTAGGCTTCGTGGTGCCGGATGACAGCCGTCTTAGCTTCGATATCCTGATCCCGCCTGAAGAGATCATGGGCGCGCGTATGGGCTACGTGGTGGTGGTCGAGCTGACCCAGCGTCCAACCCGCCGTACCAAAGCGGTCGGCAAAATAGTTGAAGTGCTGGGCGACAACATGGGCACCGGCATGGCCGTTGATATGGCGCTGCGTACCCATGAGATCCCTTACGTCTGGCCGCCGGCGGTGGAAAAACAGGTCTCCGGCCTCAAAGAGCAAGTGCCAGAAGAGGCGAAAGCCGGGCGCGTCGATTTGCGCTCTCTGCCGCTGGTCACTATTGACGGCGAAGATGCCCGCGACTTCGATGACGCGGTGTATTGCGAGAAAAAACGCGGTGGCGGCTGGCGACTGTGGGTGGCTATCGCCGACGTGAGCTACTACGTGCGCCCCGGTACGCCGCTGGACGGCGAAGCGCGCAGCCGCGGGACGTCAGTCTACTTCCCTTCGCAGGTCGTACCGATGCTGCCAGAGGTGCTGTCCAACGGCCTGTGTTCGCTGAACCCACAGGTCGATCGCCTGTGTATGGTCTGCGAAATGACGATCTCGTCAAAAGGCCGCCTGACCGGCTTTAAATTCTATGAAGCGGTGATGAGCTCTCACGCCCGCCTGACCTATACCAAGGTGTGGCATATGCTGCAGGGCGATCAGGAGCTACGCGAGCACTATGCGCCGCTGGTGAAGCATATTGAAGAGCTGCATAACCTCTATAAGGTGCTGGATGGCGCCCGTGAAGAGCGCGGCGGTATCTCATTTGAAAGTGAAGAAGCTAAATTCATCTTCAACGCCGAGCGTCGTATCGAGCGTATTGAACAGACTCAGCGTAACGATGCGCACAAGCTGATTGAAGAGTGCATGATCCTGGCGAACATCTCCGCGGCGCGTTTCGTTGAGAAAGCGCAGGAGCCGGCGCTGTTCCGTATTCACGATAAGCCAAGCACCGAAGCGATTACCGCCTTCCGTACCGTGCTGGCGGAACTGGGGCTGGAACTACCGGGCGGCAACAAGCCGGAGCCGCGCGATTACGCCGAGCTGTTGACTTCCATCGCCGATCGCCCGGATGCGGAAATGCTGCAGACGATGCTGCTGCGTTCCATGAAGCAGGCGGTCTACGATCCGGAAAACCGCGGCCACTTCGGCCTGGCGTTGCAGTCATACGCCCACTTCACCTCGCCGATCCGTCGTTATCCTGACCTGTCGCTGCATCGCGCTATTAAGTATTTACTGGCGAAAGAGCAGGGACATAAAGGCAATAGCACCGAGACCGGCGGCTGGCACTACAGCATGGAAGAGATGCTGCAGCTGGGCGAGCACTGCTCGATGACCGAGCGCCGCGCCGATGAAGCAACGCGCGAAGTGTCAGACTGGCTGAAGTGCGACTTCATGCAGGATCAGGTGGGCAACACCTTCTCCGGCGTGATCGCCAGCGTCACCGGCTTTGGCTTCTTCGTCCGCCTGAACGATCTGTTTATCGATGGTCTGGTACATGTCTCCTCACTGGATAATGACTACTATCGCTTCGACCAGGTTGGACAGCGGCTGATTGGCGAGTCCGGCGGCCAGACTTACCGCCTGGGCGACCGCGTGGAAGTGCGCGTCGAAGCGGTCAATATGGATGAGCGTAAGATTGATTTCAGCCTGATTTCCAGTGAACGCGGCCCGCGTAATGTCGGCAAAACCGCACGCGAAAAAGCGAAGAAGGGCGCGCCGGGTAAAAACGGCGGCGGCCGTCGTCGCCAGGTTGGCAAGCAGGTAAACTTCGAGCCGGATAGCGCCTTCCGCAAGGAAAAAGAGAAAGCTAAAGCCAAACCGAAAGGCGAGAAGAAAGCGAAAAAGCCGTCGGCGAAAACGCAAAAAATCGCCGCGGCAACCAAAGCCAAGCGCGCGGCAAAAAAGAAGAACGCCGAGTGATTGACGTCCCTTCACCCTGAAGCCTGCTGGGGTGGGGTGAAGGGGGCGGATAACAGAACCTAAAACGAGTACATCAATGAGTGAAATGATTTACGGCATCCATGCGGTGCAGGCACTGCTGGAACGCGCACCTGAGCGTTTTCAGGAAGTTTTTATTCTGAAAGGCCGTGAGGATAAGCGTCTGCTGCCGCTGATTCATGCCCTTGAAGCGCAGGGCGTGGTGATTCAGGTTGCCAGCCGCCAGTTCCTCGATGAGAAAAGCGAAGGCGCGGTGCATCAGGGCATCATTGCCCGCGTGAAGCCGGGACGTCAGTATCAGGAAAACGATCTGCCGGATCTGCTGGCGCAGTTCGATCAACCGTTCCTGCTGATCCTCGACGGCGTCACCGATCCGCACAACCTCGGCGCCTGCCTGCGTAGCGCCGACGCCGCCGGCGTGCATGCGGTGATCGTGCCGCGCGATCGTTCCGCTCAGCTCAACGCTACGGCGAAGAAAGTCGCCTGCGGCGCGGCGGAAAGCGTGCCGCTGATCCGCGTCACTAACCTGGCGCGGACCATGCGTCTGCTGCAGGAAGAAAACGTGTGGATCGTTGGTACCGCCGGCGAAGCCGACCATACGCTGTTCCAGAGCAAAATGACCGGCCCGATGGCGCTGGTGATGGGCGCGGAAGGCGAAGGTATGCGTCGCCTGACCCGCGAACATTGTGATGAACTGATCAGTATCCCGATGGCGGGTAGCGTCTCTTCGCTGAATGTCTCCGTCGCCACCGGTATTTGCCTGTTTGAAGCGGTGCGCCAGCGCAGCTAAGCCGCCGCGGGCGCGGTAGGTTAGTCGTCCAGCGCCCGCAAATGATCGTTCTTATTGAGCGTCATCAGCGCGGCAATACTGACGACGGCCGTCGCCATCACGTAGTACGCCGGAATATCCAGATTACCGGTCTGTTTAATCAGGCCGGTAATAATCAACCCGGCACAGCCGGAGAAGACAGCATTCGAAAGCGAATAGGCTAAACCCAGCCCGGTATAACGCACTCTGGTTGGGAACATCTCCGCCAGCATCGCCGGCCCAGGCCCGGCCAGAATCCCCACCAGGCCACCCGCAATCAGCACCACGATACCTTTCACCAGCAGCGTACTGCTTTCCGCCTGCAATATTTTCAGCAGCGGTAGCGCCAGTACCAGCAGCAATACCGCAGCCGCGACCATCACCCGCCGACGTCCCCACTTATCGCTGAGCATCCCGGCAGGCAAGATGGTGATGGCGAAGCCAATATTGGAGATCACCGCAATCAGCAGTGCCTGATTAAAACCGGTGTGCAGCGCGGACTGAAGGTATGAGGGCATGATCACCAGGTAGGTATAACCTGCCGCCGACCATACCATCAGCCGGCCAATGCCGGTGAGAATCGCTTTGAGCGTCTGGCGCAAACTGGCGCGGGTTTCCGCGGGCGGTGTAGCCTGCTGCTGGCGTAAAAAGCCCGGCGTCTCTTCCATTTTAACGCGTAGCCACAGCGCGACGATGCCCATCGGTATGGCGAGAAAGAAGGGGATGCGCCAGCCCCAGTCATGCAGCGATTCGGGGCTAAGCGCGGCGGAAATCAGCGCGACCACGCCTGCGCCTGCCAGCAGCCCCAGCGCGACGGTAAAAGATTGCCATGCGCCATACAGCCCACGCTTACCTTTAGGGGCGAACTCGGTCATCAGCGATACCGCACCTCCGTACTCGCCGCCGGCAAACAATCCCTGAAGAATACGTAATCCGGTCAGAATGAGCGGTGCGGCAATACCGATGCTGGCGTAAACCGGTACCAGTCCGATAGCCGTGGTGGCGAGCGTCATCAGTACCAACACGATAATCAGCGTCGGCTTGCGGCCGATGCGGTCGCCGAGACGGCCAAAAACGATGGCGCCCAGCGGGCGAAAGAAGAACGCTATCGCGAAAGAGGCGTAAGTCAGAATCAGCCCGGTCAGCGGCGCTTCTCCAGTCATTTGGAAAAAATTTTTCGCAATTACGGTCGCCAGAAAGCCATAGACCGCGAACTCGTACCATTCAATAAAGTTACCGATAGAACCGGCGATCAGCGCGCGTTTTTGCGCTGCCGATGTTGTGCTGGCGGTGTGCATAGGAAGCCCCGACTGATACAAAACAGTAACGAATGAATAAATTATTCCATACATTTTTAATGAGAAAATTTTAAATTCTTATGCCTGTGATGGGCTTCACGAAGGCGGAGCGGTTTTTTTGTGAGCGTCTATGCGGCCGACCATACTTACTGTCAGAGCCATTGACGGAGGGAGACATCATGCACTGGCAAACGCATACCGTATTCAATCAACCGACGCCGTTGTGTAACAGTAATCTGTTTTTGTCCGATACCGCGCTTTGTGAGGCAGTGACGCGTGAAGGCGCCGGCTGGGATAGCGATCTGCTCGCCAGCATCGGCCAGCAGTTAGGCACGGCGGAATCGCTGGAGTTGGGGCGTCTGGCCAATAGTAATCCGCCGGAACTGCTACGCTACGACGCCACCGGCGCCCGATTGGATGACGTGCGGTTTCACCCCGCCTGGCATTTGCTAATGCAGGGACTGTGCGCCAACCGGGTGCATAATCTTGCCTGGCAGGAGGATGCCCGCGCGGGTTCGTTTGTTGCCCGTACTGCCCGCTTTATGCTGCATGCCCAGGTGGAGGCGGGAACGTTATGCCCGATAACCATGACCTTCGCCGCAACGCCGCTGCTACAGCGCGCGCTGCCCACCGTCTTTAGCGACTGGCTGCCGCCGTTGCTCAGCGACCGCTATGACCCGCATCTGGCGCCCGGCGATCAGAAGCGTGGGTTGCTGATTGGTATGGGAATGACCGAAAAACAGGGCGGTTCCGATGTGCTCAGTAATACCAGCCGGGCGGAAAAAACGGCGGAAGGATTCTATCGGCTGGTGGGGCATAAATGGTTCTTCTCGGTGCCGCAGAGCGACGCGCATCTGGTGCTGGCTCAGGCGTCGGGTGGGCTCTCCTGCTTCTTTGTGCCGCGCTTTTTACCCGATGGCCAACGCAATGGCGTTCGCCTGGAGAGGCTGAAAGATAAATTAGGCAACCGCTCTAACGCCAGTAGCGAAGCCGAATTCTTTGACGCCTGCGGGTGGCTGATAGGCGAAGAAGGCGACGGCGTGCGGCAAATTCTCAAGATGGGCGCGCTGACCCGCTTCGACTGCGCCGCCGGCAGCCATGCCCTGATGCGCCGCGCTTACTCGGTGGCGCTGTATCATGCGCTGCAGCGTCAGGCGTTCGGCAAGAATCTGGCCGATCAGCCGATGATGCGTCAGGTGCTGGGCCAGATGGCGCTGCGTCTTGAAGGACAAACCGCTTTTCTGTTCCGTCTGGCTCGCGCCTGGGATCGGCGCGACGATGCGCATGAAGTGCTATGGGCTCGTTTATTTACCCCGGTCGCCAAGTTTGCTATCTGTCGCGCTGGTATACCGTTTGTCGCTGAGGCGATGGAAGTGCTGGGCGGTATCGGTTATTGCGAAGAGAGCGAACTCCCGCGCTTATACCGTGAGATGCCGGTGAATAGTATCTGGGAAGGCTCCGGCAATATTATGTGTCTCGACGTGATGCGGGTACTTAGCAAGCAGCCTGCGGCGCTAGAAATGCTGGCGGCGGAGTGTGCTGAGGTTAAGGGGCAGAACCGGCATTATGACCGCGCGTGGCGACAGCTTCAGCAACTCTTACGGCGACCTGTTGAGGCGCAGGGACGAGAAATAGCGCGTCTGGTGTATTGCCTGGGGGCGGGTGCGCAGATGCTGCGCTTTGCGTCGCCGCCGCTGGCCCAGGCATGGTGCCGAATGATGCTGGATCCGCGAGGAAGTGTCCGCCTGGACGCTCAACTGCTTGACGATGCGCTGCTGCGAGCAATGGGGCGCGGACGACAGCCGTCTCAGGCGTAGAGAATGGCCTGCACTCGCCAGCTATCCGGCTGCGGCTCTTCATACATCTGAACGATACGATACCAGGAAGCGCCCTGCTCATCGGCTTTTACGGCAATGGCGTGCTCGACATCCTGCTGACTGCCGGAGATATTATTGACGGAAATCAGACCAATTTCGTTCAGGCCGGTGACGCAATCCGCACTGGCGAATTCGGCTGACTGAGCGGAAGTATTGGCCGTCGCGGTGGTCAGCAACAGGCTGGGTAAGGTCAGTGATCGTTTCATCGTCAGCTCCATTTCACGTAATCCCGAGGGCAGTCCGTTTGCTAACGTTCTGCCAAAAGGCTGGCCGAACGTTATTATGCGCAGGAGAACGTGAATGGACGCAAAGCAGTGTAAAGCTGATTAAAAGCGCATCACGCTGCTATTTATGATACAGAATCGCTTGCGAATACCACTGGCCGGGAACCATGGTGTCATCGATCATGACGATGACGTAGTAATCCGCTTTGGCGGCTTCTGCTTTGGCTTTCAACGCGGTCTCGACATCCATCGGCGAACCGTACATTAGCACGCTGACGGTACCTATCTTTTGCAGGCCCTCAGTCTGATTGCGACGAATCTCCTGCGGATGATCGCTTGCCGGCGGCGGTGCCTCCGGCGTACCCTGCAGGACACTACATCCGCTTAAGGCGAGAGCCAGTAACCACGGTGTAAACCTACGCATGACCATATCTCGTTTCCTGATAGTGATAGTGTAGTGGTAGCCTGAACATCATTTCTGGGGAATGTTCCCGAATTGTTATCTATCGCGCGATTTTCGAATGAAAATGTTATGAAAGCGTAACCGAGCTCTCAACATTATAATTCACGGCAAAAGCAGAATTTTGGTGGTTGCTTTTTGCGCATTGCGTGATGCCACTATAAAGAAGGAGACGATAAATGATAACACTCGAAATGCGCAATCTGGCGGGCGGTGAAGTGATTCACGCCTGTCCGGCTGGGATGGCGGAGAAACCGCTGCCGGTTATCGTCTTCTATCACGGTTTTACCTCTTCCAAACTGGTCTACAGCTACTTTGCCGTCGCGCTGGCCGAAGCCGGCTTCCGGGTGATTATGCCGGATGCCGCCGAACATGGCGCGCGTTTTCACGGCGATGATGCCGGGCGAATGCTGCGCTTTTGGCCGATCCTGCGACAAAACTTTGTTGAGTTTGCCGCACTGCGGGAAGCGATTATCGCTGAGGGGTGGCTGGAAGACGAGCGGCTGTCGGTGGCCGGCGCATCAATGGGCGGCATGACCGCGCTCGGCATCATGACCCATCATCCTGAGCTTAAATGCGTGGCCTGCCTGATGGGCTCGGGCTATTTCAGCACCCTTGCACAGACGTTGTTTCCGTCGCCCGAATTCGATACGGCAAGCCTGGCGGAGTGGGACGTCACTCATCAGCTGGCGGCAGTGGCTGATAAGCCGTTGCTGCTGTGGCACGGCGATGCCGATGATGTGGTTCCGCCCGGCGACACTTTCCGCCTACAGCAGGCGTTAACGCAGAGCGGCCTGGCAACTAACCTGACCTGTCACTGGCAAAAGGGCGTGCGTCATCGCATTACCCCGGAAGCGCTGGACGCGACCACCGCCTTTTTTCTGCGGCATCTTTAAACGCGAATAACCTGCACGCCCTGATCCTCAAGCTGCTTGAGGATCGTTTCATCGGCCTGCTTACCGGTAATGACCAGGTCGATTTGGCTGGCCTGGCTGAATAGCATCCCGGCACGTTCGCCGACTTTGCTGCTATCGACCAGTACCGCCAGCTTGCCGACGACGTTAAGCATTTTCTGCTCGGCCATCGCAGTCAACATATCGGTTTTGTACAATCCCTCGGCGGTTAACCCTTTGCCGCTGGTGAACATCCAGTGGCCGGCATACAGGCTGTTTTCGCTACCCTGCGGGCTGAGGGTGATGAAGTGGCTGTGGTTATATTGCCCCCCCATAATGATCACGCTGTCATGCTCCTGGTCAATCAGATAGTTGGCCAGCGGCAGGTAGTTGGTGATGATCTGCACCGGTTTGCCGCATAGTTCGCGGCCGAGCAGGAAGGCGGTGGAGCCGCAGTTGATAACAATGCTTTCGCCCGGCGACACCAGCTGCGAGGCGGCGCGGGCAATCCGCACTTTCTCATCATGGTTTTGCGCCTGATGAATGTTCATTGGCGACCAACGTGGGCGCTGTTCGCTGATGGCTTCCGCGCCGTTACGAACTTTTTTCAGCTTACCGTTTTCATCCAGCTTATTAATATCGCGTCTTGCTGTCGCCGGAGAGATGCCGAGACGGGAAATTACCTGTTCAACGGTGACGAATCCCGTTTGCGCCAGCAAATCCAGTAAAATTTGATGTCTTTGCGCTTCAGTCATGAGCGAATCCGATTAAAAGTGACAAGCAAAGATGATATTTGAAATCAACGCTAAATACTAATGCGGAAAGGGAATTCCGGCGAGCGCGCCCGCCGGAATACGGTTACAAGAAGGATTTGAACGGCAGGTCCGGCTCAATGGTAAAGCAGTCGCCGAACCCGCGTGGGTAGTGGTACTCGAAATTGTCTTTATCCAGCGGCCAGGTAAATTTACCGCCGACCTGCCAGATAAACGGCTTGAAGCCGTATTTCAGACGATCTTTTTTCATCTCCCACAGTACGCGGATCTCTTGCGGGTCGGCCTGGAAGTTGGACCAGATATCGTGATGGAACGGGATAACCACTTTGGTATTCAGCGATTCCGCCATGCGCAGGATATCGGCGCTGGTCATTTTGTCGGTGATGCCGCGCGGGTTTTCCCCGTAGGAACCGAGGGCGACGTCAATCTGATGCTCGTTGCCGTGCTTCGCGTAGTAGTTGGAGTAGTGGGAGTCGCCGCTATGGTACAGGTTGCCGCCCGGCGTTTTGAACAGATAGTTGACCGCGCGTTGGTCCATGCCGTCCGGCAGCACGCCGGCGGCTTTTTGATCGGCTGGCAGGGTAATGAGAGCAGTACGATCGAATGCGTCGAGCGCGTGGATCTCAATATCTTTGATCTTCACCACATCGCCCGGTTTCATGACGATGCAGCGTTCTGCCGGCACGCCCCAACCAATCCACAGGTCAACGCAGGTTTTCGGCCCGATAAACGGCACATCGGCGGCGCAGTTTTGCATCACCGCGGCGGCAACGTTAACGTCGATATGATCGTTGTGATCGTGCGTCGCCAGCACGGCGTCAATTTGACGGATGGCGAAAGGATCGAGCACGAATGGCGTAGTGCGCAGGTTCGGTTGCAGTTTTTTCACCCCGGCCATGCGCTGCATCTGGTGGCCGGTTTTCATCAGCGGATTACCGTGGCTCTGCTTACCGGTGCCGCACCAGAAATCGACGCAAATATTAGCGCCGCCTTCCGATTTAAGCCAAATACCGGTGCATCCCAGCCACCACATGGCAAAGGTGCCCGGCGCAACCTGCTCTTGTTCGATCTCTTCATTCAGCCAGCTGCCCCATTCCGGGAAAGTGCTCAAAATCCAGGATTCACGGGTGATGGTTTGCACTTTACTCATCTATCTCTTCCTCTTTTATTTCAAAAGTAATCAATTGGTGATTTATTTTGATTGATATTGTCACTGTTTTTTCAGGAATGCAATCGGCTATTTTCGATAAAAAGCGCTGATATCGTTGCGCTAACGTGCTGATAAGCCCTGAATTTAATATCATGGATGTATGTATATTATTGATATTAGTGGTTTGTTTGGTTGTGATATGACGTAATGGAAAATACACACATAAAAAATGTGATTATTTGCGTGATGCGTCACATTTAATCAAATTCAATCTTGTTGTGATTGTTTTTGATTATTAGAGTGAGGGCGACGACAACTGCTGAGCGTCATGCGCGTTCAAAGCCTTCCTCTTCTGGAGTGTGTTATGGAGATCCTCTACAACATCTTTACCGTCTTCTTTAATCAGGTAATGACTAATGCCCCGCTGCTGCTGGGTATCGTGACCTGCCTTGGCTATATCTTGTTGCGTAAAAGCGTCAGCGTGATTATCAAAGGCACGATCAAAACCATCATTGGTTTCATGCTGTTACAAGCCGGCTCCGGCATTCTTACCAGCACCTTTAAGCCGGTGGTGGCGAAAATGTCAGAGGTTTATGGCATCAATGGCGCGATTTCCGACACCTACGCCTCAATGATGGCGACCATCGACCGGATGGGTGAAGCCTATAGCTGGGTGGGGTATGCGGTGCTGTTGGCGCTGGCGCTAAATATCTGTTACGTCCTGCTGCGCCGCATTACCGGCATCCGCACCATTATGCTGACTGGCCATATCATGTTTCAGCAGGCGGGGCTGATTGCGGTCTCTTTCTTCATTTTCGGCTACTCCATGTGGACGACCATTATCTGTACCGCGGTACTGGTCTCCCTGTACTGGGGGATCACCTCCAACATGATGTTCAAGCCGACTCAACTGGTTACCGACGGTTGCGGCTTCTCTATCGGGCACCAACAGCAGTTTGCCTCGTGGATTGCCTATAAAGTGGCGCCGTATCTGGGGAAAAAAGAGGAGAGCGTCGAAGACCTCAAACTGCCCGGTTGGCTCAATATCTTCCACGACAACATCGTCTCTACCGCGATTGTGATGACCATTTTCTTTGGCGCCATTCTGCTCTCCTTTGGCATCGACGTTGTACAGGCGATGGCGGGCAAAACCCACTGGACGGTCTATATCCTGCAGACCGGTTTCTCCTTCGCTGTGGCTATTTTCATCATTACCCAGGGCGTGCGTATGTTCGTCGCCGAGCTGTCCGAAGCCTTTAACGGCATCTCTCAGCGCCTGATCCCCGGCGCTGTGCTGGCGATCGACTGCGCCGCTATCTATAGCTTCGCGCCGAATGCCGTGGTCTGGGGCTTTATGTGGGGCACCATCGGCCAACTGATTGCCGTGGGTATTCTCGTCGGCGTTGGTTCCTCCATCCTGATCATCCCGGGCTTTATCCCAATGTTCTTCTCTAACGCGACGATTGGCGTCTTTGCTAACCACTTCGGCGGCTGGCGCGCGGCGCTCAAAATCTGTCTGGTGATGGGCATGATTGAAATCTTCGGCTGCGTGTGGGCGGTGAAGTTGACCGGAATGAGCGCCTGGATGGGCATGGCGGATTGGTCAATCCTGGCGCCGCCGATGATGCAGGGCTTCGCCTCGATAGGGCTGGCGTTTATGGCCGTCATTATTCTGATTTCACTGGCTTATATGTTCTTCGCCGGCCGCGCGCTGCGCGCCGAGGAAGACGCGGAAAAACAACTGGCAGAAGCCTCTGCTCAATAAGGAGTTCTGATTATGACCGTACGTATTCTGGCTGTGTGTGGCAACGGGCAAGGTAGTTCCATGATCATGAAAATGAAGGTGGACCAGTTCCTGACGCAATCAAACATCGACCACACGGTGAACAGCTGCGCGGTAGGTGAGTATAAAAGCGAACTAAACGGCGCGGACATCATCATTGCCTCGACCCACATCGCCGGCGAAATCACCGTCACTGGCAATAAATACGTGGTTGGCGTGCGCAATATGCTGTCGCCTGCGGATTTCGGCCCAAAACTGCTTGAAGTGATCAAAGCCCACTTCCCGCAGGATGTGAAATAAGGAGCCGCCATGAAACTTCATGATTCTCTGGCGCAGAACCACTCCATACGCCTGCAGGCGGAGGCGGAAAGCTGGCAGGAGGCGGTGAAAATCGGCGTCGATCTGCTGGTGGCCGCCGACGTAGTGGAACCGCGTTACTACCAGGCGATCCTCGATGGCGTCGCTCAGCATGGCCCCTATTTTGTTATCGCGCCGGGGCTGGCGATGCCGCACGGCCGTCCGGAAGAGGGCGTTAAGAAAACCGGCTTTGCGCTGGTGACGCTCAAAAAACCGCTAATTTTCAATCACGAAGATAACGACCCGGTCGACATTCTGATCACCATGGCGGCAGTTGACGCCACCACCCACCAGGAGGTGGGCATCATGCAGATCGTTAACCTGTTTAATGACGAAGCCAATTTCGACCGTTTACGCGCCTGCCGCACCGAGCAGGAAGTGCTGGATTTAATTGAAAACGCCACTGCGGCGGCTGTTTAAGAGGGAGTTGATACGATGTCTCAGTTACCAATGTTGCAGGTTGCGCTGGATAACCAAACCCTGTCTCACGCCTATGAGACCACCCGGCTGATCGCCGAAGAGGTGGATATCATTGAAGTCGGCACTATTCTCTGCGTCGGTGAAGGGGTGCGCGCGGTGCGCGATCTGAAAGCGCTGTATCCGCATAAAATCGTGCTGGCGGATGCCAAAATCGCCGATGCCGGTAAAATCCTGTCGCGGATGTGCTTTGAAGCCAACGCCGACTGGGTGACCGTGATCTGCTGCGCCGATATCAACACCGCCAAAGGGGCGCTGGATGTCGCCAAAGAGTTCAATGGCGACGTACAAATTGAACTGACCGGCTTCTGGACCTGGGAGCAGGCGCAGGCGTGGCGTGATGCGGGTATTCAGCAGGTGGTCTATCACCGCAGCCGCGACGCGCAGGCCGCGGGCGTGGCGTGGAGCGAGGTGGATATCAGCGCGATTAAGCGCCTTTCCGATATGGGCTTCAAAGTCACCGTGACCGGCGGACTGGCGCTGGAAGACCTGCCGCTGTTCGCCGGTATCCCTATTCACGTCTTTATTGCCGGGCGCAGCATCCGCGATGCCGCCTCGCCGGTGGAAGCGGCTCACCAGTTTAAACGCTCTATCGCCCAGCTGTGGGGTTAAGGAGCGGTTATGTTGTCGAAACAAATTCCGCTCGGTATCTATGAAAAAGCGCTCCCCGCCGGGGAGTGCTGGCTGGAGCGGTTACAGCTGGCGAAAGCGCTGGGTTTTGATTTTGTTGAAATGTCGCTTGATGAAACCGATGCCCGTCTCGCCCGGCTGGACTGGAGCCAGGAGCAGCGCCTCGCGCTGGTCAAGGCGGTAGCCGAAACCGGCGTCCGGGTACCATCGATGTGCCTTAGCGCCCATCGTCGTTTTCCGCTCGGCAGCGAAGATGACGCGGTGCGCAAGCAGGGGCTGGACATCATGCGTAAAGCCATTCAGCTGGCGCAGGATGTGGGGATTCGGGTGATCCAACTGGCGGGCTACGATGTTTATTATCAGCAGGCGAATGATGAAACGCGCCGCCGTTTTCGTGAAGGCCTGAAAGAGAGCGTCGAAATGGCCAGCCGGGCTCAGGTCACGCTGGCGATGGAAATCATGGACTATCCGCTGATGAACTCGATCAGTAAGGCGCTGGGTTATGCCCACTACCTGAATAATCCGTGGTTCCAGCTTTATCCGGATATTGGCAATCTGTCGGCGTGGGATAACGACGTACAGATGGAATTGCAGGCCGGCATGGGGCATATCGTGGCGGTACATGTCAAAGATACGAAGCCCGGCGTCTTTAAAAACGTGCCGTTTGGTGAAGGGGTCGTCGATTTTGAACGTTGCTTCGAAACGCTCAAGCAGACAGGCTACTGCGGTCCGTATCTGATTGAGATGTGGAGCGAAACCACCGATGACCCGTCGGCGGAAGTCGCGAAAGCCCGTGACTGGGTGAAGGCGCGGATGGCCCGCGCAGGCCTGACGGAGGCAGCATAATGCAGCAGCTTAAACAGCAGGTATTTGCAGCTAATATGGATCTGCCGCGCTACGGGCTGGTGACCTTTACCTGGGGCAACGTCAGCGCAATCGACCGGCAACGTGGGCTGGTGGTGATTAAGCCCAGCGGCGTAGCCTACGAGTCAATGGCCGTCGATGATATGGTGGTGGTCGATTTGCAGGGCAACGTGGTGGAAGGGCGCTGGCGTCCCTCTTCTGATACCGCTACCCACCTTGCGTTATACCGCCGTTATTCCGGCCTTGGCGGGGTGGTGCATACCCACTCGACGCACGCTACCGCCTGGGCGCAGGCGGGGCTGGCAATCCCGGCGCTCGGCACCACCCACGCGGACTACTTCTTCGGTGATATCCCCTGCACCCGGGCGCTCAGCGCACAGGAGGTGGAAGAGGCCTATGAGCTGAACACCGGGAAGGTGATTATCGAAACGCTGGGCGAGGCCAACCCGTTACATACGCCGGGAATTGTGGTGTATCAGCACGGACCTTTCTCCTGGGGGAAAGATGCCCACGAGGCGGTGCACAATGCGGTGGTGATGGAAGAAGTGGCGCGAATGGCGTGGATCGCCCGCGGCATTAATCCGCAGCTACAGCCCATCGACAGCTGGCTAATGGAGAAACATTTTCTGCGTAAACACGGGCCTGACGCCTACTACGGGCAGAAGTAAGCTACGCGCTCCGGGGCTTTCACCTCAGGGTGAAGCAACTGGTCTGGCCCCGGAGCCGTTTTTAACCCTGACGATAGGCCGATGGCATACAGCGCATGCCGATGAGCGTCAGCAGACAGATAACCGCGCCGGCGTAAAACGTCGATGCGGCGCCGAAGCTTTCCCAGAGTATCCCCGCACCGGTACTGGCCAGCAGCAGCGCCAGCCCGCTCATCAGGTTGAACATGCCGAATGCCGTACCGCGTAGTTCCGGCGGCGCGGTATGCGCAACCATGGCCGCCAGTAGGCCTTGAGTCATCCCCATGTGAATCCCCCACAGCGCGACGCCGATCAGCAGCGTGCTCCAGTGGCCGCTGAGCGCCAGCACGATATCGGCGAGGATCAGCACCAGCAGCCCCCATTGCAGCAGTTTACTGTGGCTCATGCTGTCAGAGAGCTTACCGAACGGGTAAGCCGTGAGGCTGTAGACCAGGTTCATCGCGACCATGACCAGCGGAATAGTAAACAGCGGGATCTCCATCTGCTGGGCGCGCAGCACCAAAAAAGCTTCGCTGAAGCGGGAGAGGGTGAAGATACTGCCGATCGCCACCACCCACCAGTAAGCGGCAGAGAGCTTTTTCAGGTTTTCGCGCTTCAGCGGATTGCTACGTTTGTGCGCGATGGCGGATTTCGGCTCCTGCAGGCCAAAGCCCAGTAGAGCAATGGATAGTACGGCGGGAATGACCGCCACCCAGAAGATAGCGTGAAAATCGTTGGCCCAGATGAACATCAGCAGCACCGCCAGCAGCGGGCCGAGAAAGGCGCCGACGGTATCCAGCGCCTGGCGTAACCCGTAGGCAGCGCCACGGATCTCCGGCGGTGTTACGTCGGCGACCAGCGCATCGCGCGGCGCTCCGCGGATACCTTTTCCGACGCGGTCGATCATGCGGGCGCTAAATACCACCCCGGCGCTCGGCGCGATGGCAAACAGCGGTTTACTCAGCGCCCCCAGCCCGTAGCCAAGCAGCGCCAGCCCTTTGCGTTTGCCAACGTAGTCGCTAATGACGCCGGAGAAGACTTTGAGAATTAAGGCGGTGGCTTCGGCTAGCCCTTCGATAAGACCGATAATAATGACGCTGGCGCCGAGCGTGGTGGCCATAAACAGCGGGAGCAGGCTGTGGATCATCTCGGAGGAGACATCCATTAGCAGGCTGACGCCGCCGAGCACCCAAACTCCTTTCGGGATGCGACCTAACGTCGCGAAACGCGGGACCATCAATCACTCCTGATTAACAAACGGTGAATTGATGATTAAATCAGGTTGCGATGACGCTGGTAAGTCAGTTTGGAAAATAATTCTCAATTGCGTTTACATCGGCTATCGCTTCGCCCCTCGTGAGGAGAGGCGAAGCATCGACCTGGGTTAGCGGTAAATAGCGGCGCTGGCATGAATAAGGCCATTGCTCTGCGGTTCGTGAATCAGGATTGGCTGGAAGTACTTCGCTCCCAGGGCATCGCTTTCCTGGTTCAGGGCCTGGTCGGCCTCTTGCTCGCTAGCCATATTATGGTTGATATAAATTACGCCCAGACTCTGCACATCGTCCATGTTGCGAGCCTGACGCCCATCGATTTTGATGGCTGCCAGCGCGTTGGCGCTAAGGAGTAGCGCAGCCATAACGGCGATGATAATGCTTTTCATAGAACGCTCCTTACTGACAGTACGGGTAAAACGCTGGACTCCTCTTGCTGGTGTCTGGCCATTGATTAAATTGTAATCGCTGGCGCGTCGCCTGATAGCGACCTTTTCTGATGCAGTTGTTCAAAAAAATGCCGCGTTCGTTATTGGTTAATTTTAAATCACCCACTTAGCCCAGCTTGGCGCTTAGTGCGAATTATTTGTGCAAATGCGCTTGTGTTCCTGGGGGGGCGCAATTAGAATGACGCGTCAATTTTTCAGCCGCCCTTTAACACGTTCCTTGCCTCCATGGGCCGCGGCTGACCCAGACAGGAGGCTGAATAATCCGTAAGGAGCAATTCGATGCGTCATTACGAAATCGTTTTTATGGTCCATCCTGACCAGAGCGAACAGGTTCCGGGCATGATCGAACGTTACACTGGTGCAATCACTGCAGCAGAAGGTACGATCCACCGTCTGGAAGACTGGGGCCGCCGTCAGCTGGCTTATCCGATCAACAAACTGCACAAAGCTCACTACGTTCTGCTGAACGTTGAAGCGCCGCAGGAAGCGATCGATGAGCTGGAAACTAACTTCCGCTTCAACGACGCCGTTATCCGCAGCATGGTAATGCGTACTAAGCACGCTGTTACCGAAGCATCTCCGATGGTTAAAGCGAAAGACGAGCGCCGTGAGCGTCGTGAAGATTTCGCTAACGAAACCGCAGATGATTCTGAAGCTGGGGATTCTGAAGAGTAATCCTGATGACCAACCGTCTGGTGTTGTCCGGCACCGTGTGCAGGATGCCCCTTCGAAAGGTCAGTCCGTCAGGAATTCCTCATTGCCAGTTCGTGCTTGAGCATCGTTCTGTGCAGGAGGAAGCCGGTTTTCACCGGCAGGCGTGGTGCCAAATGCCCGTTATTATTAGCGGACACGAGAACCAGGCCATTACTCACAGTATAACGGTCGGTAGCGCAGTCACCGTTCAAGGGTTCATTAGTTGCCATAAGGCAAAGAACGGCTTGAGTAAAATGGTTCTGCATGCCGAGCAGATTGAATTGATAGATTCTGGAGACTAGCCATATGGCACGTTATTTCCGTCGTCGCAAGTTCTGCCGTTTCACCGCGGAAGGCGTTCAAGAGATCGACTATAAAGATATCGCTACGCTGAAAAACTACATCACCGAAAGCGGTAAGATTGTCCCAAGCCGTATCACCGGTACCCGTGCAAAATATCAGCGTCAGCTGGCTCGCGCTATCAAACGCGCACGCTACCTGTCCCTGCTGCCGTACACTGATCGTCATCAGTAATCGGTCACGGTCCATTAATACGACTTTGAGAGGATAAGGTAATGCAAGTTATTCTGCTTGATAAAGTAGCAAACCTGGGTAGCCTGGGTGATCAGGTAAACGTTAAAGCGGGCTATGCTCGTAACTTCCTGGTACCACAGGGTAAAGCTGTTCCAGCTACCAAGAAAAACGTTGAGTTCTTCGAAGCGCGCCGCGCTGAACTGGAAGCCAAACTGGCTGACGTTCTGGCCGCTGCTAACGCACGTGCTGAAGCAATCAACGCACTGGGCACCGTTACCATCGCGTCCAAATCTGGCGACGAAGGTAAACTGTTCGGTTCCATCGGTACTCGCGACATCGCTGACGCTGTTTCTGCAGCTGGCGTTGCCGTTGCGAAGAGCGAAGTTCGCCTGCCGAACGGCGTTCTGCGCACCACCGGTGAGCACGAAGTAGACTTCCAGGTTCACAGCGAAGTCTTCGCTAAACTGGTTGTTAACGTTGTAGCTGAGTAATTTTTTACTCAACTCACGTCGATGCGCCGGCCTTGTGCCGGCGTTTTGCTTTTTAGCGCCAGCCTGATTTTTATCTGGTATGGTAGCTATTCTCTCCACTTTCTGGATGATAAAATAAAACACGATTTTATTTCCGGTAAAGTTAATGGACGCTTCCTTTCCGACCCCCTCGATTTTTGCCAATAAAAAAGTAGCTTATGTCTGCGCGACCCTATGCTGTCTGCTGTGGGGCAGTTCTTATCCGGCGATTAAAAACGGCTATGAGCTTCTGCACATCGCCACCGATGATGTTCCCTCAAAAATTGTTTTTGCCGGATATCGCTTCCTGTTTGCGGGCTTATTGTTGCTGCTGTTTGCGCTCGCGCAGCGCAAACCCATCGCCCGGCTCAATGGCCGCCAGTGCGGGCAGCTGGTGATGCTGGGGCTGACGCAGACCGCTATCCAGTACGCCTTCTTCTACGTTGGCCTGGCATTCACCACCGGAGTGAAGGGATCGATTATGAATGCCACCGGGACGTTCTTCAGCGTTCTGCTGGCGCATTTTATCTACCAGAATGACCGGCTCAGCTATAACAAAACTATCGGCTGTGTGCTGGGCTTCGTCGGCGTGATGTTGGTGAACTTCAACACCTCATTGGGCGATTTTAATTTTGTCTGGCAGGGGGATGGATTTGTCGTGCTGGCGGCGTTCATCCTCTCGGCGGCGACGCTCTACGGCAAACGCATCTCGCAAACCGTCGACCCAACGGTGATGACCGGCTGGCAACTGGCCTTCGGCGGCCTGGTGCTGGTGGCGGGCGGGTATTTGACCGGCGGGGAGCTACGGATGCACAGCCTGACCGCAGCGATGATCCTTGGCTATTTAACTCTGCTGTCGTCGATAGCTTTCGCACTATGGAGCGTGCTGCTCAAGCACAACCGCGTCAGTATGATTGCGCCGTTTAACTTTGTTATCCCGGTGGCCGGGACGGTGCTGTCGGCGATCTTTCTTGGCGAGAATATTTTTGAGTGGAAGTACGCGATCGCACTGGTGTTGGTATGCGTAGGGATCCGCTGGGTGAACAAAAACCAGGCGCGTTAGGCCGGGTGTTCGACCCGACCTAAGCGAAGTGTTTATCGCGCGCGCACGAAGCTGCCGTTCGACTGGCGGGTGAACAGCACCTGCTGGCCGTTGCCGGTATCGATAGTGAGGCCGGTGACGACGCCGTTGGCGTTCTGGCGAATTTGCACCGTTTGTCCACTTTGCAAGGTGCTTAATGGTTTGCCGGCGCCTTCGACCTGCGCCATGGCATAGACGTCAGTGGCTGGCAGTCCGTGGTCGCGGAACAGCTGCGCCAGCGTTTTGCCGGATTCAATCCGGTAGGTGCGCCACTGCTGTTCGATGCCCGGAGCAGACTGCTGCTGCGCCGGTTGTTGATACGGCTGAGAAGAGGAAGACGTTTGCGGCTGGTCAGGCTGTTCATCCTGAATGGCTTCAGGCGCCACAGGCGCAACCTGGTCGGCATCGCTGACCGTCGGCGTATTGGTAATTGGCGGAAGCGGCACAGCCTGATTGCCCGAACCTTGCGGCTGAGACTGGGACTGCAGATCGAGATTAGCTTCGCGGCTGGCCTGGGTCGGCGAGCTGTTATCGCCGGAGGGGAGCAGGAAACCAATAATGACCAGCAGGAAGCCGGCGATGATGCCGCGGCGATGCATGGGCGGTAGCGGATCCATGAGACGAAGTTGATCCGGGGCGTGCCAGATCTTCGCCAGGGTAGATGTCAATTCAAAGCGCCCGGGCATGGCTTTCCTCCTGCTCCGCATATTTTTATCCTGCTTATGAGTATAGACGGCTAACGTCCTGAAGGTAGAGGTTAACCTGATATCGCCTATTGTTTCTGTTTCGCTGAGATTTGTCATCATCCGCCGACAAAGTTTTACCCATTCCTCTATGGCTGTTATGCTTTCGAACGCTTTTCTCAAGATGTTTATCACCCAAAAAAGGAACAAAGATGGCAACCCCGACTTTTGACACTATCGAAGCGCAGGCAAGTTACGGTATCGGCTTGCAGGTTGGACAACAACTGAGCGAATCCGGCCTGCAGGGGCTGCTGCCGGAAGCGCTGGTTGCCGGCATTGCCGATGCGCTGGAAGGTAATCAG
The DNA here is from genome assembly GCF_040062085.1 of Klebsiella sp. JN_Kp122. Taxonomy (NCBI): domain Bacteria; kingdom Pseudomonadati; phylum Pseudomonadota; class Gammaproteobacteria; order Enterobacterales; family Enterobacteriaceae; genus Klebsiella; species Klebsiella sp. JN_Kp122. The sequence continues at coordinate 6,358 of NZ_JBEAHW010000030.1, read as the reverse complement.
CCGCAGGTGCCGGTTGAAGCCGTACACCGCGCGCTGCGTGAAATCCATGAACGCGCTGACGCCGTGCGTCGCGAGCGCTTCCAGGCGATGGCCGCTGATGGCCAGAAATACCTCGATGAAAACCGTGAAAAAGAAGGCGTGAACAGCACTGAATCCGGCCTGCAGTTCCGCGTCCTGACGCAGGGCGAAGGCCCGATCCCGGCGCGCACCGACCGCGTACGCGTTCACTACACCGGCAAACTTATCGACGGTACCGTGTTCGATAGCTCCGTGGCCCGCGGCGAACCGGCTGAATTCCCGGTGACCGGCGTGATCGGCGGCTGGATCGAAGCGCTGACCCTGATGCCGGTAGGTTCCAAATGGGAACTGACTATTCCGCACAACCTGGCTTATGGCGAGCGCGGCGCGGGTGCTTCTATCCCGCCATTCAGCACCCTCATCTTTGAAGTTGAGCTGCTGGACATTATTTAAGCACCAGGGGCTTCCTCTCCTGTCAGGGGGAGGGAGCCAATAAAAGCAGTGTAAAATCCTTAAGTTATAAATTTATTGGAATTTTGTATTGCATATAAGTTCGTTGAGTGTATTTTTGTGAGCTGTTTCGCGTTACATTGGTGATATAACACTCACTTTAAACATAAAATTAACATTATATCTAAATCATAGTATTCATCCCTCCGATTCTTACCTAATATCGATAAACCCTCTTGCCAGGGTTGCGACAAATGACAGGCCAACAGAGCCTGAACAACACAGACAGGTACAACAGGAAGAAAATCACATGGTAGATCAGGTCAAAGTCGTTGCCGACGAGCAGGAGACGACTGAACAATCGCTACGGCGAAATCTCACTAACCGGCATATTCAGCTTATTGCTATCGGCGGGGCGATCGGCACCGGGCTGTTTATGGGGTCTGGCAAGACCATCAGTCTCGCCGGGCCATCCATTATTTTTGTTTATATGATCATCGGTTTTATGCTGTTTTTCGTCATGCGTGCCATGGGCGAATTACTGCTGTCGAACCTCGAATATAAATCATTCAGTGACTTCGCCTCCGACCTGTTAGGGCCGTGGGCGGGGTATTTTACCGGCTGGACCTACTGGTTCTGTTGGGTGGTCACCGGGATGGCGGACGTTGTCGCCATCACCGCCTACGCGCAGTTCTGGTTCCCCGGGCTTTCTGACTGGGTCGCTTCGTTAGCGGTTATCCTGCTGCTGCTGGGCCTGAACCTCGCTACCGTGAAGATGTTTGGCGAAATGGAGTTCTGGTTCGCGATGATCAAAATCGTCGCCATCGTGGCGCTGATCGTGGTCGGCCTGGTGATGGTGATGATGCACTTTAAATCGCCGACCGGCGTTGAAGCTTCATTCGCGCATCTGTGGAATGACGGCGGCTGGTTCCCGAAAGGCCTCAGCGGTTTCTTTGCCGGCTTCCAGATAGCGGTATTCGCCTTCGTGGGGATTGAGCTGGTGGGTACCACCGCGGCGGAAACCAAAGACCCGGAAAAATCGCTGCCGCGGGCGATCAACTCCATCCCGCTGCGTATCATTATGTTCTACGTCTTCGCGCTGATTGTGATTATGTCGGTGACGCCGTGGAGCTCCGTCGTGCCGAGCAAGAGCCCGTTCGTTGAGCTGTTTGTTCTGGTCGGCCTGCCGGCTGCCGCCAGCCTGATCAACTTCGTGGTACTGACTTCCGCCGCCTCTTCCGCTAACAGCGGAGTGTTCTCTACCAGCCGTATGCTGTTCGGTCTGGCGCAGGAAGGCCAGGCGCCGAAAATGTTCGCCAAGCTGTCTAAACGCGCGGTACCGGCGAAGGGCTTAACCTTCTCCTGCATGTGCCTGCTGGGCGGCGTGGTGATGCTGATGGTCAACCCGAGCGTGATTGCCGCGTTCACCATGATCACCACGGTGTCGGCGATTCTGTTCATGTTCGTCTGGACCATTATCCTCTGCTCTTACCTGGTCTATCGTAAAAAGCGTCCGCAGCTGCACGAGAAGTCCATCTATAAGATGCCGCTGGGTAAAGTGATGTGCTGGGTGTGCATGGCCTTCTTCGTCTTCGTACTGGTGCTGTTGACGCTGGAAGATGATACTCGCGAAGCGCTGATGGTTACCCCGCTGTGGTTTGTTCTGCTGGGCGCGGGCTGGCTGTTTGCCGGTAAAAAACGTCTGGCGAAATAAAAAAGGCCACCCGGAGTGGCCAATAAACTGACAATGTCGAGAGGGCGCCTGCGGGCGCCTTTTTTTATGGTTTTCCGGCGAGGGCACGCGGGAACAGCACGTTATTTTCCAGACTGATGTGCTCCATCAGGTCGTCAATCATCTCGTTAATGCCGTTGTACATCGCTTTCCAGGTGGTGCAGGCTTCCGGCGGCGGTGTCACGTTATGGGTGATGTGCTTGATGACTTCCAACAGTTCGCCCGCTTCGTCGTGCTCGCTTTCCATCACGCTGATAGGACCACCGGCCTGGGTTCCCATCCCCTGCTTGATCATCGGGAACAGGATCTGCTCCTCTTTCATCATGTGGCTGGAGAGTTCCTGGTGCAGCATGGTCAGATATTTGGTTAGTCCTTTTGGCACGTTCGGCTTATCGGCGTGGACGCGTTCAACCTTGGTTGCCTGCAGAATCAGTTCCGGCAGCTGTTCGCGGTGACGATCATGATAGCGAACGATGATGTGGTCGATGATGTCGGTGAACGGCGCGGCGCGCCAGTCGCGCTCGATCGGCTGCTCGGCCAGTTTTGTCAGCTCGGCTTCAATCGCCGCGACGTCCAGTGCTTTGCGCGCCGCCGCGCGATCCAGGGTTTGTTTGCCGCCGCAGCAGTAATCCATATCGTATTTACGGAACAGCGCGGAGGCGCGCGGGATGCTCAGCGCCAGCTCGCCTAAAGGTTGGTCACGGAAAGCCATAGCAATTACCTCGTCATCAAGAATATAAGATGCATATTAAATGCATCTTTAATCCATGGGAATACCCCTTTAGGATACCAGGCTATTTTTTTGGCTCGACGCGCAGTTCCTGCAGAACCGGTTTTTCCGGGCGGGCGCGAACCGCCGACACCACGCCGAGCACCAGCAGCAGGATCCCGCTCAGCGTCAGCAGCGGCGGCAGGCTCTGGCGTAGCAGGAAGGTGTACAGCAGACCAGCCAGCGTCTCGAAGACGATCAGCGGCCCGAGGATCACCGTCGGCAGACGCTGGCTGGCGACGTTCCAGCACAGCGCGCCCACCCACGAGCAGAGTACGGCAATCGCCAGCATCAGCGCGATGAATACAGCCGGGCGCGGGCCGAAGGGGAGCGGGAAGTCGCTATGCTGGCCCTGTAGCCACCCGCAGGCGGCGATATAACCGACCAGCGAGACCGGCAGGGTGACCAACGCCTGCGCGGTGGCCCACATCATCGGCGGCTTATCCGGGTTTTCACGCAACCAGCGGGCGTTGCGCAGGGCATACCACGCCCAGCAGACGACGGCGATCAGCGCGAGAACAATGCCCGAACCATAGCGCCACGGGCTGAAATCAGGAAGCCCGTGCTGCAGCTCCGCCACGTTGACGCATACCAGCCCCAGCGCAATACAGATTAGCGCCGGAAATAGCCGCCGCCACGGCAGCTTGCCATCGCGCTGGCTATACAGCAGGTTGGCGCACACCGGCAGTACTACCGGCAGGGTGCCGATAATCATTGTCGATACCGGCGCGCCGGTGCGCTGAATGGCGCTGGCCAGACAGAAGTAATAGATCAGGTTCCCCATCATGGTCAGCGCCAGCGCGGTCCACCAATCCTTGCCGTTCAGCTGCCGCAGACGCGCGCGGCCGAGCCACGCCAGCGGCAGGGCGATAAGTCCCAGCGCCAGATAGCGCCCCATCGACTGCAGCACCGCCGGATATTCCGGCACCAGCAACGGGCCAACGAAAATCAGCCCCCACATTAACCCCGCCAGCAGGGCATACAACACGCCGCTAATCATGATGACATCCATCTTCAGTTTGCTTGCGCCAAGTGTAGGAGGGTACGAGGGAAAGAATATTGTATGAGATTGCGCTTTAGCGCCCGGCGACCTGCTTTTGGTAACGCACCGGTGTGATGCCGTAGCGACGGGTGAAGGCGCGGGTTAAATGTGACTGGTCGGTTAACCCGGCGGCAATGGCCACTTCGGCGGCAGGCATGCCGTGGGTCAGAAACGCCTTGGCGCGCCACAGGCGAATCGCCATCAGCATCTGGTGCGGGGTAACGTGAAAGTGGGCTTTAAACTGGCGCTGGAAGTGATAGGGGCTGAGCGCTGCCACCTGCGCCAGTTCATCAAGGCTGACGGCGCGCATATAGTTATCGTGCAGGTAGTCGCGTACCCGATCGAAGCGGTGCGCCGCTTCCGGCGCCATTGGCGCATGGTGAGCCAGCGGGCGGAAGGTATCAACCAGGTCGAGCAGTATCCCCTGCTGCGCCAGCGGATCGTCTGCGTGCCACAGGCCGTAAATCAGTTGGCCGATTTGCCGGGCACGCTGCGGCTCCTGGCGCACGACCTCACTGAACCACCAGTGGCGAACGCCGGTGAAGGCTTCCAGCCGATCCGGCTCCAGATAAATCATCCGGTAGCGCCAGCCTTCGGCGGTTTCCGCCTCGCCGGTATGGAGCTCATCCGGATTCATGGTGACGATGGAATTGGCTGAAGCGACGTGCTGGCTGCCACGATAGCGAAAGCGTTCGGCGCCTTGTTCAATCACGCCGATGCCGAAGGCTTCGTGGGTATGCGGTTCAAAGGCATAACGGGAAATATGGGCGTGATAGAGCTCAACGCCGGGAAGTTGTTCGAGATGGCGAAAGCGCGCGCGGTCTTTTTCATCGCTAAATTGTGGTGGTACGCCCTGCATGCCGTGTCTCCCGACGATTCATCCCTTCAATATTAGAGATGAAGCGCCGGGACGCAACCGCAAAAACTGACAGGGAGCGGTTAAATGATGCCTTTTACGCTATCGGCAAGCGACGTGGTCGGGCGGCCAATCAGTTTGCTCAGAGTGCGGCTGTCGTCAAACAGTCCGCCTTTCGACGCGCCGGTATCGGAATCCGCCAGCATATCGGCAAGCCCGGCCGGCAGGCCGACGTTTTTCAGCGCGGCGGCGAAATCGGCTTCGCTGAGGTTTTGATAAACCACATTTTTCCCGCTTTGCTTGCTCAGCTCTGCAGCCAGTTCGCTCAGGGTCCAGGCGTTGTCCCCCGCCAGTTCGTAAACTTTCCCGGCATGACCCTCACCGGCAATAACGTGAGCGGCGGCGGCGGCATAATCGGCACGGGTGGCGGAGGCGATTTTACCCTCCCCGGCGGCGCCGATAAACACGCCGTGTTCCAGCGCCGGCGGCGCGCTGGCCAGATAGTTTTCGGTATACCAGCCGTTACGCAGCAGCGCGTAAGGAATACCGGAATCAGCCAGCATTTGTTCGGTTTCGATATGTTCACCGGCCAGGCCCAGCGGTGAGGTATCGGCATGCAGCAGGCTGGTATAGGCGATAAATTTCACCCCAGCGGCTTTGGCGGCGTTAATGACGTTACGGTGCTGGACGGCGCGCTGGCCGACTTCGCTGGAGGAGATTAATAGCAGTTTATCAACCCCTTGCAACGCGGCGGTAAGGGCGGCTTCATCGCCGTACTCGGCCTGCCGCACAGTGACGCCCTGCTGGCTGAGCGCTTGCGCTTTCGCCGGGTTGCGGACAATCGCCACAATCTGGCTGGCGGGGACGGTTTTTAACAGATCATGCAGTACGTGCTGGCCAAGCTGGCCGGTGGCGCCGGTAATCGCGATCATAGGTCTTCTCCTTCGTGTTCATTGGCAGTTGTGGTAAGCTAACACCTTAACTAACTTTTAGTAAGTACGTACAAAAAGGTAAGTATAAAATGGCCGAACCGACGCTGAGCGACAAACTGCGCAACGGGAATCTGTTTGCTGAACAGTGCCCGTCGCGTGATGTGCTAAAACACGTGACCAGCCGCTGGGGCGTGTTGATTCTGGTGGCGCTACGCGAGGGGACCCACCGCTTTAGCGATCTGCGGCGCAAAATGGGCGGCGTCAGCGAAAAGATGCTGGCGCAGTCCTTACAGGCGCTGGAACAGGATGGCTTTATCGACCGTGTTTCATATCCGGTGGTGCCGCCGCATGTTGAATATAGCCTGACGCCGCTCGGCCTGCAGGTGAGCGAGAAGGTGGCGGCGCTGGCGGACTGGATCGAGCTGAATCTCCCCGCGGTGCTGGCTAACCACGGGGAGTGAAAATGTATCACTCCCTGTAACCCCGGATAGCGGCTGGCGCCTTATCCGGGCTACCGGCCAGCTCCGCTTTGTAGCCCCGGTAAGCGCAGCGCCACCGG
>NZ_JBEAHW010000029.1:0-45281 GCF_040062085.1 Klebsiella sp. JN_Kp122 | reverse complement strand
ATTTGAAAACCAGAACCTCGCTTAGCACCGTGTCCATATTACGTGGGCAAGATCAGTTTTGCCTGATGGAGCAAACGGAGTGTCTGTTCTGTCATCGTGCTATTTGGGTCGGCGACAATGAGTATTTGCCCAGGTTTGACCCAAGGCGTACCTGCATTTAGCTGTTCAAAGTAACGCGCGGCACTGCTATTGCGGTTTCGGAATAACAACCCAGCCTGAAGAGATATAGAGCCCGGCTGTTCGACGATACAGTAACCAGGAGCTAGTTTTCTTGACATAAAAAATCCTTGTCTTAGTTGTTTCCATGGAAAGGGACATCGGAAGTTTTTTAGAACAGTAAGCCTTTTTTTGTCTGAGATAGCAATGATAGAAGGTCATCATCAACCTGAGCCTGCTGGAATTCTTTGCTCATAAAAAAACTGCACCTTACTTCGTTGGGTGTCCAACTTTTTGGGTGCAGTTCATTTCGGTGGTTTTTTTGCTGCTCTCAGGCCACCTTTTAGAAGGTGGCTTGCATTAGAACAACTCGTGGGTTTCGCCACCGCTATCGGTAATGGTGGTGCCAACTTCGCGCACCGCCTGATGGGTAGGCTGCGTGCCCTCGATGAAGTACTCGGCGCGGCTGTTGCCGCCGTTAGCCAGTTGACCTGTGCTGCGGTCGATATTCACCGTCACAATACCCGGCGGCGGCGTTAACGGCTCTTCCGGCACGCCTTCCAGTACCCGTTTCATAAAATCATCCCAGGCCGGTTGGGCGCTTTTAGCGCCGCCTTCATAACCCGAAATCTGATCTTTAATCGCGCCGGAAGCGGTGGTACGGCCCAAATCGCGGCGGTGGTCATCGAAGCCAATCCACACCGACGTCACGACGCCAGGACCGTAGCCGGAGAACCATGCGTCTTTTGAGCTGTTGGTGGTACCGGTTTTGCCGCCGATATCATGACGCTGCAGGTCGCGGCCCGCACGCCAGCCGGTGCCCATCCAGCCCGGTTCGCCGAAAATATTGGTATTCAGCGCGCTCTTAATCAGGAAGGCCAACGGCGTGTTGATGACATGCGGGGCATACTCCGGCGCGCCGCTTTGCGCGACCAGCGACTGATTAGCCTGCTCAAGCTGCGGCTGCGGCGGAACGTCGCCGTTTTGCGGCTCCTGAGAGGTGGCGACCTCTTCAACATCCTGGTTTTCCAGCACATTGGATTTCGGCGTATCGCCGTAGATCACCGGCGAATTACACTGCGGACAGGCGATCTTAGGCCGCTCTTCAAACAGCACGCCGCCCTGATCGTTCTCAATCTTGCTAATAAAGTACGGATTAATCAGGAAGCCGCCGTTGGCCATTACCGAATAGCCGCGGGCGACCTGTAGCGGGGTAAAGGAAGCGGAACCCAGCGCCAGTGATTCGGTATGGACGATGTTCTGCGCCGGGAAGCCGAAACGCTGCAGATACTCTGCCGCATAATCGACGCCCATTGCGCGCATCGCGCGCACCATCACCACGTTCTTCGACTGGCCTAATCCCTGACGCAGACGAATAGGGCCGGCGTACTGCGGCGGCGAGTTTTTCGGCCGCCAGTCGGAGCCCGCGCCGGCATCCCAGCGGGAGATCGGCACATCGTTAAGCATACTGGCGAGGGTTAAGCCTTTGTCCATCGCCGCGGTATAAAGGAACGGCTTGATATTGGAGCCAACCTGACGCAGCGCCTGGGTAGCGCGGTTGAACTTACTCTGATTGAAGTCAAAGCCGCCGACCAGAGCGATAATCGCGCCATTTTGCGGGTTGATAGATACCAGCGCGGAGTTTACTTCCGGCACCTGCGACAGCCACCATTTGTCGCCCTCTTTGCGCACCCAAATTTGCTGCCCGGTCTGAATGACGTCGGTCACTTTGCGCGGCGTCGAGCCTTGTTGCGTATCGGAAACGTAGCGACGTGCCCAGCGCACGCCATCCATCGTTAACGCCACCGACGAGCCGTTGCCCAGCAACGCGACCGCTTCCTGCGGGTTCGCGGAGGTGACTACCGCCGGTGCCAGTGGGCCGACGCCCGGCAGTTTTTTCAGCGTATCGAGGATTTTTTTGTTATCCCACGGGGTCTCGCCAACTTTCCACAGCACATTGGCCGGGCCACGATAGCCGTGGCGCATGTCGTAATCGAGCACGTTTTTACGCACCGACTGCTGGGCGGCCTGCTGATTTTTACGCGTGATGGTGGTGTAGACGCGATAGCCGTCTTCGTAGGCCTGCTCGCCGTAGCGGTTGACCATCTCCTGACGCACCATTTCGCTCAGATACGGGGCGGAGAAGGCGATTTCCGGCGTATGGTAGCTGGCGTCAATCGCTTCGCTGCGCGCCTGATCGTACTGTGCCTGAGTGATATAGCCTTCGCTTAACATTCGCGACAGCACCACGTTGCGACGCGCGGTCGCGCGGTCCAGCGAATAGAGCGGGTTAAAGGTGGAAGGCGCTTTCGGCAGACCGGCGATAACCGCCATTTCGCTCAGCGTCAGCTGATCGACTGATTTACCGAAGTAAACCTGCGCGGCGGCGCCGACGCCATAGGCACGGTAGCCGAGGTAAATTTTGTTGAGGTAAAGATCGAGAATTTCGTCTTTATTCAGCAGCTGTTCGATGCGGATTGCGAGGAAAACTTCTTTGATCTTACGCGTTATCGTTTTTTCCGGACTGAGGAAAAAGTTACGTGCGAGCTGCTGAGTGATGGTACTGGCGCCCTGCGAGGCATGGCCTGAGAACATCGCCACGCTGGCGGCGCGGAAAATCCCCACCGGATCGACGCCATGATGCTCATAGAAGCGGCTATCTTCAGTCGCGATAAACGCTTTTATCAGCTCCGGCGGCATCTGCTGCAGAGTGACGGGGATGCGGCGCTTTTCGCCATATTGCGCAATAAGCTCGCCGTCCGCGCTATAAACCTGCATCGGGATCTGCAAGCGCACATCCTTTAAGGTCGCGACATCGGGGAGTTGCGGCTCTATAAATTTGTAGAGGCCATAAATCGAGCCTGCTCCCAGCAGAACGCAACAAACTGCAAGGATAAAAAGATACTTTACGAACTTCACCGGAGAATTCCCATTTAGTTTTATTTGGGCAGTTTATAAACAAACGCGCGGTAGTATAAAGGCAAGCCAGGAGCATTGATATACCCCTACGGGGCGGCTTGCTGGCGCTATGCCTTCCGGACGGCGTGTCGATCGACGCTAAAAGCCCCCCTGTCGCCACATGGTATATCCAGGCTGCTCCTTGAATCGCAATCGCGGATAAGGAGATCTAAGCATGACTTTCAGAAATTGGCGTATAGGAATTCACATTCAACAGGATAGCGTCGCCATCGTGGCGCTGTTATACGAACGCGGGCGCTGGGCTTTGCGTCGCTGGTGGCGAATTCCGCTGCCGCCCGGCCTGGTGGCGCAGGGCAGCATCGTTGACCTTAATGAGATGGTGAAGCGGTTACGTGAATGGCGCCGCGAGCTGCCGTTACAGCATCAGGTGTGCATTGCGCTTCCTGCCAGCCGTACGCTGCAAAAGCAGTTGCCCGCGCCACAGGTGTCGCTGCGGGAAAGCGAAAGAGCGACATGGATAGCGGGCACGATGGCGCGTCAGCTGGAAATGCCTGCCTCTTCGCTGTGTATCGATTACGCCGCCCGCGCGGCAAACGATGGCTGGCAGGCGACGGCGGCTCAGCGTTTAGATATCGACGCCCTGCGTCAGCTGGCGCGGAGGCTTAAGCTGCGCCTGGCGGCTATCGTACCGGATGCGGCTGCTCTCACTTCTTTTTTTCCCTGGCTGGCAGACGCGACTCAGGGCCTGGTCTGGCAGGGGGACGCGCAGTGGTTATGGGCGACCCAGGAGCGCTGGGGCTATTGTCCATGCGCTGAAGCCCCCTCTTTCTCGCACTTAACCTCGCGCCTCAATGATGAACAGTTCCAGCTCTGTAGCAGCCTGCCGTTGGCGGAAAATAGCTTCGATTGCTGGAGCGTGATCCACCGCCTGCAGCCGCCGCTTCCCGCCTGCGGCGATCGCTTTGCTATCGCGCTTGGTTTGGCGCTGGGAGGTAAATAACTATGGCGCAGCAGATTAATCTTCTGCCGTGGCGCGAGACGCGACGGCGGCAATGCTTGCGCCTGGGCGGGCTGCTGGCGGCGGCGATGGCGCTAAGCATCGCCACCCTGACGATAGCGACGCGCACGTTACGTCAGATGGATGTGGCGCAGCAGGTAATGCGCACCCAGGCCGACAATCTGCTTTATTCCGCGCTGTTGCAACGCGAGCGGGAGATGCGTGAGGAAATACAGCGCGGTGCGCGGCAGGCACGGCGAGCGCAGCGATGGGCGGAGACGCGTGCCTGGCAGCCGCGACTGTTATCGCTGGCTGCACTATTGCCGGAGCCGCTGTGGCTGACCAGGCTGGACTACCAGCCACAGGGCATCACCCTCAACGGCCTGGCGCTGAACCTCAAGGCGGTGGCGGCGCTGGAAAAAGCGCTCAGCAAGCTGGAGGATTTTCAACCGGTTACGCCAGGGGCGACGCGGCGTGATGCACAGGGGCGCTGGTCATTCAGCTTTTTCCTTGCAGGAGAAACCACCGATGCGGGTAGCGATTGAACGCCTGCTGGCGCTGCGTGGGTGGTCGTTGATGTTACTCTGCGGCGCAGTGTTGGCTGCGGCAATGTGTCTGGCGTTTTCGCTTGCTGCTGTCAGCGTTTCACCGCCCGCGAATGTGCCGCTACAGGCGCAATGGCGGCGAATATTGCCGCTGCGCGCCACGCTGCAGCAACGCGTAGTCCATAGTTGGACGGCCCGGCATTTTTCGCCGCTGGAGCCGCCTGTCGCCGGCGTCGCCTTACAGGCCTGGCAACCGAGGGGGCGCGGTGGCGAAATGCTTGCCGTGGTTGACTGGCAGGCGGTGCCGCCGCTGTTTGCCTGGCTTGCCGATTGCGGGGTACATCCTGGCGCTTTTTCATTGAATGCCGAAAAAGGAGCGTTGCAGTTGTCGCTGCAGCTGGAGAGGGACGATGAAACATAAAGGATACATGCTGCTGTTGGTTTGTCCTCTGCTGACAGGGGCGCGGGATCCTTTTTTACCCGTCGAGGATCGCTGCCAGATCACGCCACTGACACAGTGGCGCTACGGCGGCGGAACTGGCCACCCGGCGCTGTGGCTGGCTCTTATTCAGGATCACACCGGTCAGTGGCGGCGTGTACGACGCAACGACGTTTTGCCTGGCGGTTGGCGAATTCGACAGCTAACGGCAGAAACATTAACTCTGGAGGCCAGCGCCGGGTGTGAACCCGCAAGCTGGGTCTGGTCACGTAAGGGAAGCCAACATGATGCGAAGGATAAGCCCGTTGCTACTTCTGCTGTTGCCGTTGCTGGCCGCGGCGACGAAAAAAGAACCGCCGGTGTCGCTGGTGGTCGATGATGTACCGGTGGTCCAGGTACTGCAAAGCCTGGCGGAAATGCAAAATCTTAATGTAATCGTGGCGCCGGAGGTCAGTGGTACATTGTCGCTCCACTTAAACAGCGTTCCCTGGCGACAGGCGCTCCAGTCGGTTGTCGATAGCGCCGGGCTGACAATGGCCCGGCAGGGCACGGTGTTGTACATCCATACACAGGCGTGGCAGCAAGCAAAACGGGCGCAGCAGGAAGCCGAGCAGGCCAGACGCTGGCAGAATCTGCCATTACGTAACCACAGTATCCCGCTGCGCTATGCCGACGCAGACGAACTGGCGAAATCCGGGGGCAAGCTGTTGAGCGCCCGCGGCACGATGACTGTCGATCGGCGTACTAATCGTCTGCTAATCCGCGACGACGATCGTCATTTGCCGGCGCTGAAGGCGTGGGCTGAAGAGATGGATCTGCCGGTCGGGCAGGTGGAACTGGCGGCGCACATTGTGTCAATGAGCGCGACCAGCCTGCGTGAGCTTGGCGTGAAGTGGAGCCTGGCGGAGGCCAGCAGTACGCCGGGGATGGGGAAAATGACCAACCTGAGTAGCAACCTGGCGGTGTCAGATGCAACCACCCGCGGCGGCTTTAATATCGGCCGGATCAACGGGCGATTACTGGAGCTGGAGCTTTCCGCGCTGGAGCAAAAGCAGCAGGTGGACATCATCGCCAGTCCACGCCTGCTGGCGTCGCATATGCAACCCGCTAGTATCAAACAGGGCAGCGAAATCCCCTATCAGGTCTCCAGCGGAGAAAGCGGCGCCACCTCGGTTGAGTTTAAAGAGGCGGTCCTGGGGATGGAAGTGACGCCGACGGTGCTACAGCAGGATCGCGTGCGCCTGAAGCTGCGCATTAGCGAAAATACGCCAGGCCAGGTACTGCAGCAGGAGAATGGCGAAGCGTTGGCAATTGATAAGCAAGAAATTGAAACCTTAGTCGAGGTGAAAAGCGGCGAGACCCTGGCGCTGGGCGGTATTTTTTCGCAAAAGAATAAGTCGGCGCGCGACAGCGTGCCGTTGCTTGGCGAAATCCCCTTGCTCGGGCAGCTGTTTCGCCATGATGGTAAAGATAATGAACGACGTGAACTGGTTGTCTTCATCACGCCGCGTATTCTGGCAGTACATTAAGCGGGTTTTTCATGCTAAACACGTTTCAGGTGTTTGACGCGGGGACGGATTTAGCATACAAGGGGTACCGATTTGAGAGTCGGGTACGACATCAATCCTCCCTTTATGTCCGGCGATTTTATTCTGTTGCCAAACCAGCCGGAGTATTGAGATAATTTTTAGTCTGACTCTCGCTCTATTGCATATGAGGTTTCAGTTCATGTCCTGCTGCGCTGGGTGTCTGCGAAGCGGGTTTATCATTAACGAATAGTCTTAGTAGTACCGAAAAAATGGCAGAGAAACGCAATATCTTTCTGGTTGGGCCTATGGGTGCCGGCAAAAGCACTATTGGGCGCCAGTTAGCCCAACAGCTCAACATGGAATTTTACGATTCTGATCAAGAGATTGAGAAACGCACTGGCGCAGACGTCGGCTGGGTCTTCGATGTCGAAGGCGAAGAAGGCTTCCGCGATCGTGAAGAAAAAATCATCAATGAGTTGACGGAAAAACAGGGAATCGTACTCGCCACTGGCGGCGGCTCAGTAAAATCCCGTGAAACGCGTAACCGTCTCTCCGCCCGCGGCGTGGTGGTCTACCTGGAAACAACGATCGAAAAACAACTTGCTCGTACGCAGCGCGATAAAAAGCGTCCTTTATTACAAGTAGATGCGCCGCCACGTGAAGTTCTTGAAGCGTTGGCAGATGAACGTAATCCACTGTATGAAGAGATCGCCGATGTCACTATCCGCACCGACGATCAAAGCGCGAAAGTCGTTGCAAACCAGATTATTCATATGCTGGAAAGCAACTAATTCTGGCTTAATAAAGTGCGTCAGAGTAAAGCAACTGAGGTGGACGTCGCGTTATGGAGAAGCTGACTGTAACTCTCGGGGAACGTAGTTACCCGATTACCATCGCGGCTGGTTTGTTTAACGATCCAGCTTCTTTTCTGCCACTGAAATCAGGCGACCAGGTCATGCTGGTCACCAATGAAACGCTGGCGCCGCTTTATCTTGATACCGTTCGCTCCGTACTGGAGCAAGCGGGTGTCAACGTTGACAGCGTGATCCTGCCGGATGGCGAGCAGTATAAAAGCCTGGCGGTGATGGATACGGTATTTACCGCGCTGTTGCAAAAACCACATGGCCGCGACACCACACTCGTGGCGCTCGGCGGCGGCGTGGTTGGCGATTTAACCGGTTTTGCCGCTGCGAGCTATCAGCGCGGCGTACGTTTTATTCAAGTTCCCACCACGCTGCTTTCGCAGGTGGACTCTTCGGTTGGCGGTAAAACGGCCGTAAACCATCCCCTCGGTAAAAATATGATTGGCGCCTTCTGGCAGCCGGTTTCCGTGGTCGTCGACCTTAATTGTCTCAAAACCTTGCCGAAGCGTGAGCTCTCCTCCGGCCTGGCTGAGGTTATTAAGTACGGCATTATCCTCGACGGCGAGTTCTTCTGCTGGCTTGAAGACAACATCGATGCGCTGATGGCGCTGGATGAATCAGCGATGGCGTACTGTATTCGCCGTTGTTGTGAGCTAAAAGCCGAAGTTGTCGCTGCTGACGAGCGCGAAACCGGGTTACGTGCTTTACTGAATCTGGGACATACATTTGGCCATGCTATCGAAGCTGAAATGGGCTACGGTAACTGGCTACATGGCGAAGCTGTGGCGGCAGGAATGGTCATGGCGGCGCATACGTCCGAGCGTTTAGGGCAGTTTAGCGCGCAGGATACGCAGCGTATGATTGCGCTGTTGCAACGTGCAGGGTTGCCGGTACGCGGGCCGCAGGAAATGTCTGCAGAAGCGTATTTGCCTCACATGATGCGTGATAAAAAGGTACTGGCAGGCGAAATGCGCCTGGTATTACCGCTCGCTATAGGAAAGAGCGAGGTCCGCGGCGGAGTGTCGCACGATGTAGTTCTTGGCGCGATTGCTGATACTCAGCAGGCGCAACAATAAGAAGGTCTAGCCGCGTCCGCGCGGCGTTATCATTTCGGGCAACATGCAATAATCGTGAGCATAAGCCTTTTAGTGGGGTGTTAAATGGATGATTTCAAACCAGAAGACGATATGAAAGCCGATCGCAACGATCGTCGTGCTGGTCGTTCCCGTCAGTCTTCCGAGCGTGACGCCGATCCGCAGATCAATTTCGACGATCTCGATCTTGAGGCCGATGAAGGCCGTCCGACGCGCGCGAACAAAGCCCGTCGTGAACGCGATGAAGAAGAGTACGAAGAGGACCTCGAGTCCGAAGAAGAAGAGCAGCAGGTTGAACGCCGCCCGCGTAAACGCAAAAAGGCCCCTGCTAAACCGGCTTCCCGCCAGTATGTCATGATGGGCGTCGGGGTGCTGGTACTCCTGCTGCTGATTGTCGGCGTGGGTTCGGCGCTGAAATCGCCATCTTCTTCCAATGAATCCGCTTCTGGTGAAAAGAGCGTTAATCTGTCAGGCGATCAAAGCATGACCGCTGACCAGAACAACAATGCCGCGCAGCCGGTCGATCAAACTGCGGGCAACACCAACCAACAACAGCCGCAGGACGTTTCTCTGCCGCCGATCGCCTCTAATCCGACTCAGGGTCAACTCGCCTCCGAGCCGCAGGGCCAGCAGCGTGTGGAAGTTCAGGGCGACCTGAACAATGCGCTGACTCAACAGCAGGGTCAACTGGATAGCGCTGTTGCTAACTCCACCTTACCGACCGAACCTGCGACCGTTGCGCCGATGCGTAATGGCGCCGCGCCGCGTCAAACGACCGAACGCCAGACGGCCGCCGCGCCGCGTCCTGCCGAGCGTAAACAGGTGGTGATTGAACCGAAACCGCAAAGCAAGCCGCAGGCGACCGCCAAAGCGCCGGTTGAAACTAAGCCTAAGCGCGTAGAGAGCGCGCCGGCGGCTACCGCCAGCAAGCCTGTCGCCACTGCGCAGACTAAACCGGCTGCGACAACCGCGCCAACGGCTACCGCGACTGCGCCTGCCGCAACGACCTCCACCCCGGCGGCCACCGCGCCTGCGGCGACCGCAGCGGCTGGCAGCAAAACGGCTGGCGATGTTGGTTCGATGAAGTCTGCGCCGTCTGGCAACTATACGTTGCAGCTCAGCAGCTCCTCTAACTACAACAACCTGAATAACTGGGCGAAGAAAGAGAAGCTGGAAAAATATGTTGTCTATGAGACGACTCGCAACGGTCAACCGTGGTATGTGCTGGTCAGCGGCATCTACGCTTCGAAAGATGAAGCGAAACGTGCTGTCGCCACGCTCCCTGCGGATGTTCAGGCGAAAAATCCATGGGCAAAACCGCTGCATCAGGTACAAGCTGACCTGAAGTAATGCCGCGAGTAGTCTTAAGCGCAGGATGCTGTCGGAGCGATTTCTCCACAGCCGGAGAAAGTGTAATTAGTTAGGCAGCATGAAAAAGAATCGCGCTTTTCTGAAGTGGGCAGGGGGGAAATACCCCCTGCTTGACGATATTAAAAAGCATTTGCCGGAAGGTGAATGCTTGATTGAGCCCTTCGTGGGCGCCGGGTCGGTATTCCTGAATACCGACTTTTCTCGTTATATCCTCGCGGATATCAATAGCGACCTGATCGGTCTGTATAACATCGTCAAATTGCGCACCGACGAATACGTCAGCGCGGCACGTGAGATGTTTACGCCGGAAAACAACGCCGCGGAGCGCTACTACCAGTACCGTGATGAATTCAACCAGAGTCAGGATCCCCTGCGTCGCGCGGTGCTGTTCCTGTATCTGAATCGTCATGGCTACAACGGCCTGTGCCGCTACAACCTGCGCGGCGAGTTCAACGTGCCGTTTGGCCGCTACAAAAAGCCCTATTTCCCCGAGGCTGAGCTCTATCACTTCGCCGCCAAGGCGCAGAACGCCGAGTTTTACTGCGAATCTTATGAAGAGTGTATGAAGCGCGCCGATAGCCGGGCGGTAGTCTATTGCGATCCGCCGTACGCGCCGCTGACGGCGACGGCGAATTTTACCGCCTACCACACCAACAGTTTCAACCTTGATCAGCAGGTACTGCTGGCGAAAAAGGCGGAATCGTTGATGAAAAAGCGGATCCCGGTGCTTATCTCAAACCACCGCACGCCGCTGACGCAGGAGTGGTATAAAAACGCGGCGGAAACGCATATTGTGAAGGTTCGGCGCAGCATCAGCAGCAATGGTGGTACGCGTAAAAAGGTGGACGAGCTCTTAGCGCTGTACCGTCCACCGAAGACCAAATAAATTTCAAGGAGATGCGGATGAAGCAGTATTTGATTGCCCCTTCGATTCTGTCGGCTGATTTTGCCCGTTTGGGCGAGGATACCGCTAAGGCACTGGCGGCGGGTGCGGATGTCGTACACTTCGACGTCATGGACAACCACTATGTGCCGAATCTGACGATTGGCCCGATGGTACTGAAGTCGCTGCGCAACTACGGCATTACCGCGCCGATCGATGTGCACCTGATGGTAAAGCCGGTCGACCGCATCATTCCTGATTTTGCCGAAGCCGGCGCCAGCATTATCACTTTCCACCCGGAAGCCTCTGAACACGTCGACCGCAGCCTGCAGCTTATCAAAGAGCATGGCTGTAAAGCGGGGCTGGTATTCAACCCGGCAACGCCGCTGAGTTACCTCGATTACGTTATGGATAAGCTGGATGTGATCCTGCTGATGTCGGTTAACCCAGGCTTTGGCGGCCAGTCCTTTATTCCGCACACCCTTGAAAAACTGCGTCAGGTGCGTCAGCTTATCGATCAATCCGGTTACGACATTCGCCTTGAAGTCGATGGCGGCGTGAAAGCCAGCAATATTGGTGAAATTGCCGCCGCCGGTGCGGATATGTTTGTCGCGGGTTCGGCGATCTTCGGCCAGCCGGACTACAAAAAAGTTATTGATCAAATGCGTAGTGAATTAGCGAAGGTTAGTCATGGATAAATTACAGGCCATCCGCGGCGTGGCATTCGACCTGGACGGTACGCTGGTCGATAGCGCGCCGGGTCTAACCGCCGCCGTTGATAGCGCGCTTTATGCGCTGGAACTGCCGGTGGCAGGTGAAGAACGCGTCGTGACCTGGATTGGCAACGGCGCAGACGTCCTGATGGAGCGGGCGCTGAACTGGGCTCGCCAGGAGCGCGCCACGTTACGCGCGGCGATGGGGAAACCTTCCGTCGACGATCATGATATACCGCAAGACGAACAGCTACGCGTTTTGCGTAAACTGTTCGACCGCTATTACGCCGAAGCGGCGGAAGAAGGTAGTTTCTTGTTCCCGGCGGTGGCCGATACGCTCGGCGCGCTGCATGCCAAAGGCCTGCCGCTGGCGCTGGTCACCAACAAACCAACGCCGTTCGTGGCGCCCTTGCTCGAGGCGCTGGATATCGCGAAATACTTTAGCGTGGTGATCGGCGGCGACGATGTGAAGAACAAAAAGCCGCATCCGGATCCGCTGCTGCTGGTGGCGCAAAAGCTCTCTCTGACGCCTGCCGAACTCTTGTTCGTCGGGGATTCGCGCAATGATATTCAGGCGGCGAAAGCGGCAGGTTGCCGCTCTATCGGTCTGACTTACGGCTATAACTACGGCGAGCCGATAGCGCTGAGCGAGCCGGATTTTATCTTTGACCAATTTAATGAACTCTTGCCCGCTCTTGGGCTACCGTACAGTGAAACTCAGGAATTAAAAAATGACTAAGCCCATCGTTTTTAGTGGCGCACAGCCCTCAGGTGAATTGACCATTGGCAACTATATGGGTGCGCTGCGTCAATGGGTAAACATGCAGGATGACTATCACTGTATTTACTGCATCGTTGACCAGCACGCGATCACCGTGCGTCAGGATCCGCAGAACCTGCGTAAAGCAACGCTGGATACGCTGGCGCTGTATCTGGCCTGCGGTATCGATCCGCAAAAGAGCACCATTTTCGTCCAGTCTCACGTGCCGGAACACGCACAGCTGGGCTGGGCGCTCAACTGCTACACCTATTTCGGCGAACTGAGCCGTATGACCCAGTTTAAGGACAAGTCCGCGCGCTACGCCGAGAACATCAACGCCGGTCTGTTTGACTACCCGGTACTGATGGCCGCTGACATCCTGCTGTACCAGACCAACCAGGTACCGGTAGGCGAAGATCAGAAACAGCATCTTGAGCTGAGCCGCGACGTTGCGCAGCGCTTTAACGCTATCTATGGCGATATCTTTAAAGTGCCTGAGCCGTTTATTCCTAAGTCCGGCGCGCGCGTCATGTCGCTGCTGGAGCCGACCAAGAAGATGTCCAAGTCCGATGACAACCGCAACAACGTCATTGGCCTGCTGGAAGACCCGAAATCGGTAGTTAAGAAGATCAAACGCGCGGTGACCGATTCCGACGAGCCGCCGGTTGTCCGTTACGATGTGCAAAACAAAGCGGGCGTTTCCAACCTGCTGGATATCCTCTCCGCCGTCACCGGCCAGAGCATTCCGGAGCTGGAACAGCACTTTGAAGGTAAAATGTACGGCCATCTGAAAGGTGAAGTCGCCGAAGCCGTTTCCGGGATGCTGACCGAGCTGCAGGAGCGCTATCACCGTTTCCGCAACGACGAAGCGTTCCTTAATCAGGTGATGAAAGAGGGCGCCGAGAAGGCCAGCGCGCACGCTTCTAAGACTCTGAAAGCGGTATATGAAGCGATTGGCTTTGTCGCTAAGCCGTAATAAGGCTCGCTGAAGGTAAAAAAACCGGATTATCCCGGTTTTTTTGTCTTTGTCAGAGCGCATTAGCTTAATGGTGAGAAAACCAGTTCAGCTTGTCGCGTAGCGCCACCACGCGGCCCACGATAATTAACGCCGGGCTGGCCATCTGCTGCGCCAGGATATCCAGCCGATCCAGAGTGCCGGTGACGACCTTCTGGTTGACCGCGGTGCCGTTTTCGACGATAGCGGCCGGCATATCCGCCGCCATGCCGTTGGCGATCAGTTTTTCGCGGATCGCCGCCGCCTGGTTTAGCCCCATATAGAACACCAGCGTCTGTTTTTCCGCCGCCAGATTTTGCCAGTCGAGATCGCTACCGGTTTTCAGATGGCCGGTGATCAGGCGTACGCCCTGGGCGAAATCGCGGTGGGTGAGCGGAATGCCGGAGTAGGCCGAGCAGCCGGAGGCGGCGGTGATCCCCGGCACCACCGAGAACGGAATACCTGCCGCGCAGAGGGTCTCCAGCTCTTCGCCGCCGCGGCCAAAAATAAACGGATCGCCGCCTTTCAGACGTACAACACGTTTGCCGCTTTGCGCTTCGCGCAGCAGGATTTGGTTAATCTCCTCCTGCGGCACGCAGTGATAGCCTGCACGTTTGCCGACAAACACCCGATCGGCGTCACGGCGCACCAGGTTCATAATGTCGTCGGAGACCAGTCGGTCATAAACCACTACATCGGCCTGCTGGATCTGCTGCAGTCCCTTGAGGGTGAGCAGCCCGGCATCGCCCGGACCGGCGCCCACCAGCACCACTTCGCCGCGATGTTCCAGCGGCTCATTCAATAACTGTTCCGTGGTGTCGGCAACGGCCTGACGATCATCGTTCGCCAGCGATTGGGCGAGACGATCGTTAACAAACAGCTTTTCCCAGAAGCGGCGGCGCTCGCCGACGGTAGCGAACTGTTTTTTCACCCTTGAGCGCAACTGCCCGGCATAGCGGGCGATTTGCCCGAGGTGCAGCGGCAGCAGCGATTCGAGCTTTTCACGCAGCAGGCGCGCCAGCACCGGGGAGGTACCGCCGGAAGACACGGCGACCATCAGCGGCGAGCGGTCGATAATTGACGGCATGATAAAGCTGGCCTGACGGGGCGCATCCACCACGTTGCAGAAAATACGCCGTGATTCAGCGGCCTCGCTGACCTGCTGATTAACGACATCATCGTCGGTGGCGGCGATCGCCAGCCAGCAGTTATCGAGCAGCGCAGGATTGAAATCGCCCTGCGCCAGCGTCAGCATTTGCGCCTCGGCCCACACCTGAAACTGCGGAGTAAACTGGCGTGAGTTCACCGTTAACCGGGCGCCTGCGTCGAGCAACAGGCGCGCCTTGCGTTCAGCGACATCGCCGCCGCCGACCAGCAAGCAGTCGCGATCGCGTAGTTGGCAAAAAATAGGTAAGTGGTCCACGGCAGATCCTCACGGCAAGGGGGGGAAAGGGAGTGCGGTCGTAGCATAGCAGCAGAGGGAATCACGGAGATATGAATTTTGCCGCCTCTACTTATTAGTGGTCATAAGCTGATGATATGGTTCCCCCCGCGGCGCGGAGGGAACCTTGCGGCATCAGGCTTTCAGCTGCACTTTGCCATCTTTAACACGGGCTTCGTAGTGGGCGATGGAGTGGCTCTCATCTTCCATGCACAGCCCGTCGCTGAGGCGGAAGCGCTGCTTTTTCAGCGGGCTGGCAACCCACAGCGCGCCGTCATGCTCAGCGATAATCCCGCGGGACAGCACGCTGGCATTGAAGAACGGATCGATATTGCTGATGGCGAACACTCTGTCGTCATGGTACGGACGGAAGATAGCTACCTGCTGTTGCCCCAGCAGCGCACAGACGCCGGTCGCCGGCAGGATGTCGTCAATTTTGCAGATGTTTACCCACTGGCTCATACGTTTTCCTCCACCAGCGTGACCGGGATGCGCTCATAGGGCGTGGCCGGGCGATGCTGGTCACGTTCCGGCACCACCTGAACGTTCGGGTCGCGCTGATCGCTGTTGATAAAGTGTTTGAAGCGCGTCTGCGCCGCCGGGTTATTGACGGTCTCGGTCCATTCGCAGGCAAAAGCGGCGCGCAGGCGAGCCAGCTCTTCTTCAAGGTGATCGTTCAGGCCCAGCTTATCGTCGATGATGACGCTGCGCAGATAGTCGATACCGCCTTCCATGTTGTCCAGCCACGGCGCGGTACGGGTCAGCTTATCGGCGGTGCGGATGTAGAACATCATAAAGCGGTCGAGATATTTGATGAGCGTATCGCGATCGAGGTCCGCGGCCAGCAGATCGGCGTGGCGTGGTTTCATCCCGCCGTTACCGCACACGTACAGGTTCCAGCCTTTCTCGGTGGCGATGATCCCAACGTCTTTACCCTGCGCTTCCGCGCATTCACGGGTACAACCGGAGACGCCGAACTTCATTTTGTGCGGGGTACGGATACCTTTATAGCGGTTTTCCAGTTCTACGCCGAAGCCGACGCTATCGCCGACGCCGTAGCGGCACCAGGTACTGCCGACGCAGGTTTTCGCCATACGTAACGCTTTGGCGTAGGCATGGCCGGTTTCGAAGCCGGCTTCAATCAGTTGACGCCAGATTTCCGGCAGGTCGTCTTTTTGCGCGCCGAACAGGCCGATACGCTGGGAGCCGGTGATTTTGGTATACAGATTAAATTCGCGCGCGATGCGACCGACGGCAACCAGGCCTTCTGGCGTAATTTCGCCGCCTGCGGAGCGCGGGATAACCGAGTAGGTGCCATCTTTCTGGATGTTGGCGAGGAAGTTATCGTTGGTGTCCTGCAGCGGCGTGTGCTGTGGTTTGAGGATGTACTCATTCCAGCAGGAGGCCAGCAGGGAACCGACGGTCGGCTTACAGACTTCACAGCCGTAGCCCTGACCATGTTTTTCCAGCAGTTCGTCGAAGGTTTTGATGCCTTCGACGCGGATCAGGTGGAACAGCTCCTGGCGAGAGTAGGCGAAGTGCTCACACAGATTGTTGTTCACTTCGATACCCTGTTTCGCCAGCTCGGCGTTGAGCACCTGCGTCACCAGCGGAATACAGCCGCCGCAGCCGGTTCCGGCTTTGGTTTCCGCTTTCAGCGCCGCCACGGTGTGGCAGCCTTTATTGATAGCGGCGATCAGGTCGCCTTTGCTGACGTCGAAGCAGGAACAAATCTGCGCGCTGTCCGGCAGTTTATCCACGCCGATGGACGGCTTGCCGCTGCCGGCGTGGGCCGGGAGGATCAGCGAATCCGGGTTTTCCGGCAGCTCGATGGCATTCAGCACCAGCTGCAGCAGGTTGCCGTAATCGCTGGTGTCGCCGACCAGTACCGCGCCGAGCAGGGTTTTGTTATCTTCGCTGACAATGAGCCGTTTGTAGACCTCTTTGCTTTCGTCGAGATAGACGTAGCTACGCGCGCCCGGCGTGCGCCCGTGGGCGTCACCGATACCGCCAACGTCAACGCCGAGCAGCTTCAGCTTGGCGCTGAGGTCGGCGCCGGTGAACAGATTGTCGTTGCCGAGGATATGGTCAACGGTAACCTGCGCCATTTTGTAGCCCGGGGCGACAAGACCGTATACGCGGTTATTCCAGCTGGCGCATTCGCCGATAGCGTAGATATCCGGATCGGAGGTCTGGCAGCTATCGTTGACCATGATGCCGCCGCGTTGGGCGACGGCGAGACCGCACTGGGTAGCCAGCTTGTCGCGCGGACGGATACCGGTAGAGAAGACGATGAAATCGACCTGCAGTTCGCTACCGTCGGCGAAGCGCATCGTTTTGCGTGCCTCGGTGCCCTGCTGAACGATCTCTTTGGTGTTTTTGCTGGTATGAACTTTCACACCCATGCTTTCAATCTTACGCTTCAGCTGCTCGCCGCCCATCTGGTCGAGCTGCTCGGCCATTAGCATCGGCGCAAACTCGATCACGTGGGTTTCCACGCCGAGATTTTTCAGCGCGCCAGCCGCTTCCAGGCCGAGCAGACCACCGCCGACCACCGCGCCGCGTTTGCTGCGACGGGCGCAGGATTCGATGGCGTTAAGATCTTCAATAGTACGATAGACGAAGCAATCCTGGGTTTCCGCGCCTTTAATCGGCGGGATCCACGGGTATGAGCCAGTCGCCATAATCAGCTTGTCGTAGAAAACGGTACGGCCAGCGCTGGAGTGGATCACCTTTTCCTGACGGTTGATGGTAATCGCGCGTTCGCCGACCAGTACCTTGACGCCGTGTTTCTCATAGAAACCTTCGCGTACCAGCGACAGCTCTTCCGCAGTGTGATGGGAGAAGTAAGACGACAGGTGGACACGGTCATAGGCGATACGCGGCTCTTCACAGAACACGGTAATGTCGAATTGTCCGGCAGGCGCCTTATCAAGAAGCTCTTCGATAAAGCGATGGCCGACCATGCCGTTACCGATAATAGCGATTCTGACTTTGCTCATTTTTGCCTCGATTTCTTTTCTATTACCGCCTACCTTAACGATTCAGCTACTACACTCATTGATACAAATCAATTTAGAACTTACCTACCACTTAATGAGTATATTCATGATTTATAATGATTTTTATAAGTTGCGGAAAAATCAGGCTTTTCCGTTTTGTTCTTTTTATGTACAAAGACAGCGGAAGAAATAAGCAATATTCAGGGGAGCAAACTATGTCGACAACGCCGCTGTGGTTAATTCAGAACGTCCATCTGCCGAAGAGGGAAGGGTTGTGGCAGATTGCGATTGATAAAGGGCGATTCGGCGACATTACGCCGATGGGAGAGGCGCGCAGCGAAAGCTACGAAGTGCTTAACGCCCGCGGCGGATTGGCCATCCCGCCGTTTATCGAACCGCACATTCATCTCGATACCACGCAGACGGCGGGAGAACCGAACTGGAACCAGTCCGGAACGTTGTTCGAAGGGATTGAGCGTTGGGCCGAGCGTAAAGCGCTGCTAAGCCATGAGGATGTGAAAGCCCGCGCGTGGAAAACCCTGCGCTGGCAAATCGCTAACGGCATCCAGTTTGTCCGCACCCATGTCGATGTTTCCGACCCAACGTTGACCGCGCTGAAAGCGATGCTGGAAGTCAAACAAGAGGTAGCGCCGTGGGTCGATTTGCAGATAGTCGCCTTCCCCCAGGAGGGGATTTTATCCTACCCCAATGGTGAGAGTTTGCTGGAGGAGGCGTTACGGCTGGGCGCCGATGTGGTTGGGGCGATCCCGCATTTCGAATTTACCCGTGAATATGGTGTGGAATCACTGCATATCGCTTTCCGTCTGGCGCAGAAATACCAGCGTCCGCTGGATATCCACTGCGATGAAATTGACGATGAACAGTCGCGCTTTGTCGAAACGGTCGCCGCGCTGGCATTAAAAGAGGGAATCGGCCCCCGGGTGACCGCGAGTCATACGACCGCGATGCACTCCTACAATGGCGCTTATACCTCGCGGCTGTTCCGCCTGTTAAAACTCTCGGGCATTAACTTCGTCGCCAACCCGCTGGTCAATATTCATCTGCAGGGGCGCTTTGATGACTACCCGAAGCGGCGCGGCGTGACGCGGGTCAAGGAGCTGATGGCGGCCGGCATTAATGTCTGTTTTGGCCACGATGATGTGTTCGACCCATGGTATCCGTTGGGAACCGGCAACATGCTACAGGTACTGCATATGGGGCTACACGTTTGCCAGTTGATGGGCTATCAGCAGATTAACGACAGTCTGCAGCTGATTACCCACAACAGCGCCAGAACCTTTGGGCTCAACGATTACGGCATTGCTACCGGCAACCCGGCCAATCTGGTGATCTTGCCGGCGGAAAACGGTTTTGAAGCCGTACGCTGCCAGGTGCCGGTACGGTGGTCAATTCGTCAGGGAAGGGTCATTGCGACTACGCAGCTGGCGCAGACGTGGATACAGACCGATAAAGGTGGCGAGGAGTTGTTTTTTACCAAAAATAGCCCCTTTGCCGAAGCAAAGGGGCCTAAGGCTTAGTGCGCCGACGCGTTCTGACGGTGGCGGGAAACGAAGCCAAGGAGCAGACACATCACGAATACCACGGCATAGAGGCCGTTCGCGGTGTGCAGCGCGGCCAGCGGGCCGCTGGCCGCGACGATCGGCCCGGTCACCACGAAGGTCAGCATGGTGCCGATAGTGCCGCAGGTCAGAATGAAGTTCACCAGCTTCGGTGAAGCGACTTTAGTCTGCTGCGAGCCCAGAGTAATGATCGAGGTATAGATGGCGCTGGAGAAGAAGCCAAGGGTCAGGATGAACCACGGCATATGCTCCGGCGAACCGTTAATGAACAGATACATCAGGACTGTCGCCAGGCCCGCCAGCACGGTCAGGATGCGCTGCAGGTCGAAGAAGCGCAGGATGAAGCTGAACGACCACATGCCGATCATATAGGACATCCAGAAATCGCTGACCAACTTACCGGCGTCGCCGAGGCTCATGCCGAGGCCTTTGGCATATTCCGGTACCCAGGAGATAAAGCCCAACTGGCCGAGGATGTAGCATAGCGCGGCGATGGAAAGGAACAGCACGCCGATGCCCCATTTCTCTTTCACTACCGGCTGGCTGTTTTCCGCCAGCGCTTTGTTGCCAAGCACCGGGAACTCACAGCCGAAAGTCAGCACGAAAATAGCAACGTAGACCAGGCCGATACAGGCGTAAACCCAGTACCACTCGATGCTGCGCGCTAGCAGAACGGCGGCGACCATCGGGAAGATCATCCCCGCCATGCTGAAGAAGGAGTCGGTGAACAGCAGACGCGCGCCGCGCTGGCGGCCTTCATACATGTGGGTAATCAGGAAAGTACCGATCGACATGGTGATCCCGCTGACCAGACCGAGCACGAACATCGACGCGGAGAACAGCGTCAGGCTGTGGCCGAACATCAGCCCGGCGATAGCTAACAGCATCAGGATAAAGCCGAAGCGCAGCTGGGTTTTCAGCGGCACGATCTCCATCAGCCAGGCATTCAGGAAGATAGAAATCAGAATACCGGCATTGAGGAAGGTAAAGGTGTTACTCATACTGGACACCGGCAGATGGAAATAATCCGCGATGTTCCCCATCACCATCCCGGTGACGATCACCAACGCGCCGGTCAGGGCGTAGGAGAAAAAGCTGATCCATGTGAGCTTGATACGATTGCTGTTAGTCATGACAGGCCTGTGAATAGATAGGTAAAGCGCGTTGACGCTGCGCCGGGCGCACAGATTTTATTCATTCAAGTGATGAAGGCAAACGTTTATATTGAAATGTAGAGCTTATTGCATGGTTTTGTGTGACATTGATCACATTAATAAGATTGCTCACCCCTGAGTCAGTTCGTAACAAGTGTTTCAGCTAAGTAAAATTAGGTAAAAGGCTAGCCCGCTATGCAAAGGCTCTTTAGAATCAAGGCACTTGCTTTTTACTCTGCTCCGTTAAGGAATTTCCATGCTCAAATCCACTCTGGCGGCGATGGCTGCCGTATTCGCCATTTCAGCATTCTCCCCCGCCATGGCGGCCAAGGGCGACCCGCACGTACTGCTGACCACTTCTGCTGGCAACATCGAGTTGGAGCTGAATAGCCAGAAGGCGCCGATTTCTGTCGATAACTTCCTGAAGTACGTGAACAGCGGTTTCTATAACAACACGACCTTCCACCGGGTGATCCCAGGCTTTATGGTGCAGGGCGGCGGCTTTAACGAGCAGATGCAGCAAAAGCAGCCGAACCCGCCGATTAAAAACGAAGCCGACAACGGCCTGCGTAATACCCGCGGGACAATCGCCATGGCGCGTACCGCCGATCAGGACAGCGCGACCAGCCAGTTCTTCATCAACGTGGCTGATAACGCTTTCCTCGACCACGGGCAGCGTGATTTTGGCTACGCGGTATTTGGTAAAGTGGTGAAGGGAATGGACGTCGCCGACAAAATTTCTCAGGTTCCGACCCACAACGTCGGCCCATACCAAAATGTTCCGTCCAAACCGGTCGTTATTCTCTCGGCGAAAGTGCTGCCGTAATCTTCTTCAGGCGCGGGCGGTCCGCCTGCGTCCAGCTTGCCTCTCTGCGTAACCTGAAATTGCTGCTTATACTTGTGGCACACAGGGGACGACAAGGGAGGCGACCATGCGTTTACTCACCGATAAACAAAAATCCCGGCTCTGGGAACAGACCCGCAATGCCAATTTTCAGGCCAGCCGACGCCTTGAAGGCGCGACGGTACCGCTCATTACCTTGACGGCTGAGGAAGCGCTGGCGCGTCTTGCCGAGCTGAGGAGGCGTCATGAGCGCTAAATATGGCGACGATCGCGACCCCTATCTCTATCCGACGCTGGATGTGTTGCGTAATCGGCTGGGTATTCGTCAGGCACAGCGGCTGGAACAAACGGCCTGGGAATTCACTTCCCTGCGCGCGGCGACGATCCCGTTGGGCCCGCGCGGCCGCGGCTTACCGCATCTGTGCGCCATTCACCGGCAACTTTATCAGGATCTCTTTGACTGGGCGGGCAAACTGCGGGAAATCGATATCTACCAGGGCGATACGCCGTTTTGCCACTTCGCGTGGATAGAGAAAGAGGGTAACGCGCTGATGCGCAAGCTGGAAGAAGAGGACTATCTGTGTGAACAACCCCGGGAGACGTTCGTCGAGCGCCTGAGCTGGTACTACGGCGAAATCAATGTCCTGCACCCGTTCCGTCTTGGCAACGGCCTGACGCAAAGGATCTTCTTCGAACAGTTGGCCATTCACGCCGGCTACCTGCTTGACTGGCGGGGCATCGATCCGGATGCGTGGAGTCAGGCTAACCAGCTGGGCGCGATGGGCGACCCGGAACCGCTGGAGCGGATCTTTCGTAAAGTGGTAAGCGAAGCGCGGGAATCTGAGTAGAATAGCCCGGTTTTGTTTTTTCCGGAGCCGCTATGATCCTGCTAATCGATAACTATGACTCTTTCACCTGGAATCTGTACCAGTACTTTTGCGAACTGGGGGCGGAGGTGCTGGTTAAGCGTAACGATGAGTTAACGCTGGCAGAGATAGCGTCGCTGGCGCCGGAGAAAATCGTTATTTCGCCGGGCCCCTGCACGCCCGATGAGTCAGGTATTTCGCTGGACGTTATCCGCCGTTATGCCGGAAAAACCCCGCTGCTCGGCGTGTGTCTGGGTCATCAGGCTATCGCCCAGGTCTTCGGCGCCGCCATCGTACGCGCCGCTCAGGTCATGCATGGTAAAACGTCGCTTATTGAGCACAACGGCGAGGGCGTTTTTAAGGGGTTAAACAACCCGCTCACCGTTACGCGTTACCATTCATTAGTTATCGACCCGCCAACCCTTCCCGCGGATTTTATCGTTACCGCCCGCAGCGCCAGCGGTGAAATCATGGGTATCCGCCATCGCCAGTGGGATCTCGAAGGCGTGCAGTTCCACCCGGAGAGTATTCTTAGCGAACAGGGACACCAACTGCTGGAAAACTTCCTTAAACGCTGATTTGTAGTTGCCATGGGTTGATTTATTATGCATATTTTGTGATTAAAACATCGCAATCATTGCACGTTACACAGAAGGATGGGCATCACATGGCAACAGAGCAACCGGCAATCACCCGCGCCACATTCGATGAAGTCATTCTGCCGATTTATGCACCGGCGGAGTTTATTCCGGTGAAGGGGAAAGGCAGCCGCGTTTGGGATCAGCAGGGCAAAGAGTACGTTGATTTTGCCGGCGGGATTGCGGTGACCGCGCTGGGCCACTGCCACCCGGCGCTGGTGGCGGCGCTGCACGAGCAGGGCGAAACCCTGTGGCACACCAGCAACGTTTTTACCAACGAGCCGGCGCTGCGCCTGGGTCGCCAACTGGTGGACGCTACTTTTGCCGAACGCGTGGTGTTTATGAACTCCGGTACGGAAGCCAATGAAACGGCGTTCAAGCTGGCGCGTCATTACGCAATCACTCGCCATAGCCCGTACAAAACCAAAATCATCGCTTTCCATAATGCCTTCCACGGACGGTCGCTGTTCACCGTCTCGGTTGGTGGTCAGCCGAAATACTCTGACGGTTTCGGGCCGAAACCGGCAGATATCGTGCATGTCCCATTTAACGATCTCGAGGCGGTGAAAGCGGTGATCGATGACCATACCTGCGCGGTGGTGGTTGAGCCGATTCAGGGCGAGGGCGGGGTGATGGCGGCGACGCCGGCGTTCCTGCAGGGGCTGCGCGAACTGTGCGACCAGTATCAGGCACTGCTGGTATTTGATGAAGTGCAGTGCGGTATGGGCCGTACCGGTTCGCTGTTCGCCTATATGCATTACGGCGTGACCCCGGATATCCTGACCAGCGCGAAAGCGCTCGGCGGCGGTTTCCCGATTAGCGCGATGTTGACCACCAATGAAATTGCCAGCGCCTTCCATGCCGGTTCCCATGGCTCCACCTACGGCGGCAATCCGCTGGCCTGCGCGGTGGCGACCGCGGCTTTCAACCTGATTAACACGCCGCAGGTGCTGGAGGGCGTGAATGCCAAACGGGCGCTGTTTGTCGAACACCTGCAGCAGATCGATGCGCAGTTTGATCTGTTCAGCGACATCCGCGGCATGGGGTTGTTAATCGGCGCCGCGCTTAAGCCGCAGCATCATGGACGCGCGCGCGATTTCCTCTATGCCGCGGCGGAGGCCGGGGTGATGGTGTTAAACGCCGGGCCGGACGTAATGCGCTTTGTGCCGTCGCTGGTGATTGATGATAGCGATATCGCCGAAGGGATGGCGCGCTTTGCGCAGGCGGTTAAAAACGTGCTTAGCGCCTAGTCGTGCGTAGCCAGATGCCGTGATGCGGACGCTGACGCCATGCCACCGACGAAATGGTGTGCATGGTGTTCAGATGGCCGAGGATCCGCTGCAGATGCTGCTCAAGGGTGCTGAGCGGCCCACGCAACACTTCCCCGTCCTGGGATTCCATAATATTTACATCGCCCGCGCTGCCCGGCCCGTCTGAATCCAGACGCTGCTGACAGCGCTGCAGCGCAATTTCACAAGATTCCAGATACCGCTGCGCCAGGTCAGGCGTTAGCATCGTATGCTCGCGCGCCAGCGTGGTCATGGCGTTGATATGCTCAACGATAAACTGGCTATGGGTTACCCACAGCTTCATATCTTCCAGATAGTGCGAGTTAAAACCCGGTTCCTGCATCGCCTGGTTAAGCGAGTTATACAGGGCGTTGTGCGCCTGGTTGACGCGCATACGCTGGTAGGCCAACGCCGGGGCCTGCGGATCGGCGCTAAGTATCAGCCGAATAGCCTCCTGATCGGCCTCCAGGGCATCGTGGGCGTTTTTACGTAGCAGGCCGCTCTGCCATTGCGGCCATAGCCAGACCATCCCGCCAAAGGCGATCAGACAGCCAATGATGGTATCGATAAAGCGGGCGACGATGAACTGCTCGCCGTTAAGCGTTAGCAACTGCAGGGTATATACCGCGGTGACGGTAAAGCCCACCATCGCCCAGCCGTAGTGTTTACGAATGATGAGATAGCTCAGCAGCGTGATGAACAACATACCGCTTAACGTATAACTCTCCGGTACGTGGAAGTGTAGGGTCAGCCAGGCGATCACCAGGCCCGCCAGGGTGCCTGCCGCCCGGTGGACAATCCGCACGCGGGTGGCGCCGTAACCGTTTTGCGTCACGAACAGCACGGTCATCAGGATCCAGTAATGCTTCGGCAGGTGCAGGGCGCTGCCCATCAGGCTGGCGATGCTCAACATTACGCTGATGCGCGCGGCGTTGCGCAGCGCCGGGGATTTCAATGACAGGTAGTTCTTCAGGGCCGGTAGCAGCGGCAGGCGTCGTTCTTTGTCCGCCATCAGGTTACGTGCGTACAGCGGGCGCTGAGTACGTAGCACGCGGGCGATACGACTGAAGTGCCAGGCGCAGAACTGGCCAACCGGGTTATCGGGATGCTGATAGGCGATTTTTTCCAGCGCACCGATTTGCTTATCCATCTGAAAGCGGCGCGGGTAGCGGTGGTAGAGAATATCATCCGCCAGCACCCGCAGACGCGCGGCGACGGTCTGCGCGTTCCAGCGGATGACCGCTTCCGCATGGCTGCGCTCCACCAGTTTTTGCACCTCTTCCGGCTGGTGCAGGCTCACTGAAATATGTTCCTGCAGATCCAGCCCAACCTGGAACGCGCGCAGCAGTCGCTTATGATCGCTACGCTGGTTGGCGGCTAACATATGCATTTGCTGATAGCACTGGGTAATTAAATCGACCACCTTCTGCTGGCGGGTAAGCAGCGGCGGCAGGGAGGTCGTCGGGTCAGTGTGCTGCGTCAGGAGGCTATATTTGGCCTCGCAATAATTAGCCAGTTCGCGGTAAAGCAGGCTTAACGACTCGCGCAGCGGCTGCTCTCGCCAGAGCCAAAACCAGAACCAGTTAAAGAGTCCGTACCACAAGGTTCCCAGCGCATAGATAAGCAGCGGCTCCCAGATGGGCATATTGCCGGCCAGGCTTAAGGTAAAAATGGCGGCGATAAGCGATGCCGGCAACAGGCGAGCGTGTAGCGAGCTGATTTCCGCCGTCACGCCGAGAATCAGCGCCAGCGCGCTGAGGATAAGCGGCAACGGGATGTCGCGCGCCAGAAGCAATTGCACAATCAGGCTGCTGCCGGCAAACAGGCAGCCGCCAACGATCAGGCGTTTGAAAAAACGTTTATGCGGGGTGTCGAGACCGGCAATATTGCAACAGGCGGGAACTAAAGAGAACAGCAGCCCTTGCTGCAGATGGCCGAGCAGAAGCCCGATGGCCACAGGTAGACACAGCACCAGCGTTTGCCGCAGTGCATAGTTGACTTCCGGGTGGTAAATCAGCCTGCGCCACATGGGAGAAACAAAAACGGCGTACTGCGCGGAGCAATACGCCGTTTAGCGACTTAACGGGTACCGTAGACGACGATAGTTTTACCGTGTGCCGAGATCAGGTTTTGATCTTCCAGCATCTTCAGAATACGGCCGACGGTTTCACGAGAGCAACCGACGATCTGGCCAATTTCCTGGCGGGTGATTTTGATCTGCATCCCGTCCGGGTGAGTCATGGCATCAGGCTGTTTCGCCAGATTCAGTAAGGTCTGAGCGATACGGCCCGTCACGTCGAGGAAAGCAAGGTTACCGACTTTCTCGGAAGTGACCTGCAGACGACGCGCCATCTGCGAAGAAAGGCGCATCAGGATGTCCGGGTTCACCTGGATTAACTGACGGAATTTTTTGTAAGAGATCTCGGCCACTTCACATGCGGTTTTCGCACGTACCCAGGCACTACGTTCCTGACCTTCTTCAAACAGGCCTAATTCACCGATGAAATCGCCCTGGTTGAGGTAAGAGAGGATCATCTCTTTACCTTCTTCATCCTTGATGAGTACAGCCACGGAGCCTTTTACGATGTAGTAAAGCGTTTCCGCTTTCTCACCCTGGTGAATCAGCGTGCTCTTTGATGGGTACTTATGAATGTGGCAATGAGACAAGAACCATTCAAGGGTAGGGTCTGTTTGCGGTTTGCCAAGCACCATGCGCGGTTATCCTCTGTTATAAGCTATCTCCGGACGCCGACACTACACGGCATCCGGGCATGCAATCGTATTTTTTCCCTATGCCTGGGAAGCTGGCTGCTCAATTTATGCAGCCTGTAATGTGAACTCCTCAGCATACATGCGGTACATCAATGTATTACTGTAGCATCCAGACTGTTTTAGCATAGCTTTCACCGCATGTCTCCTGGTGTCTCGCTTCAGCATGACCCAGGTCGCCTTCCGTTGCGAGATTTGTTATGTGCGCGTAATCTGTCAGGAAAATTGCAACAGCGGAGTTAAATTTTATGCAAGCGCGTGTGAAATGGGTGGAAGGTCTAACCTTCATCGGTGAGTCGGCCTCCGGCCACCAGATTTTAATGGATGGCAACTCCGGGGACAAAGCGCCCAGCCCGATGGAGATGGTGTTAATGGCGGCGGGCGGCTGTAGCGCAATTGACGTGGTGTCTATCCTGCAAAAAGGGCGTCAAAACGTCACTAACTGCGAAGTGAAGCTGACCTCCGAACGCCGTGAAGAGGCGCCGCGCCTGTTCACTCATATCAATCTGCACTTTATCGTCACCGGTAAAGAGCTGAAGGATGCGGCGGTGTCCCGTGCGGTGGATTTATCCGCGGAGAAGTACTGCTCGGTGGCGTTGATGCTGGAAAAGGCGGTCAACATCACCCACTCTTACGAAGTCATCGAAGCCTGAGGCGAATTGACGTAGCGGGACACTAACCCCGGCAGCACGGCGACCGGGGTTTTATTTTGCCCTTAACTAATGGTTTTGCCTTCCATCAAGCGCTCGACCAGCGGCGCCATAATGAGCTCCATCGCCAGCCCCATCTTACCGCCCGGCACCACCAGGGTGTTCATATGCGAGATAAACGACCCCTGTAGCATCGCCAACAGCCAGGGATAATCAATCCCCTGCAAATTGCGGAAGTGAATCACCACGAAGCTTTCGTCGAGCGATGGAATACCTTTGGCGGCAAACGGATTCGAGGTATCGACCGTCGGCACGCGCTGGAAGTTGATATGGGTACGTGAGAACTGGGGGGTGATGAAATTGATGTAGTCCTCCATCGAACGCACCACTGAGTCCATCACCGCTTCGCGCGAATGGCCTCGTTCGCTGGTATCGCGAATGAGCTTCTGAATCCATTCGAGGTTGACGATCGGCACCACGCCGACCAGCAGGTCGACATGTTTCGCCACGTCATGCTGCGGCGTCACCACGCCGCCGTGCAGCCCCTCATAAAACAGCACGTCGGTCGGTTCAGGCAGCGGCTGCCACGGGGTAAAGGTGCCGGGAACCTGATTCCAGGGAACCGCTTCATCATAGGTATGGAGATATTTTCGCGACTGGCCCTTGCCGAATTCGCCGTACTCTAAAAAGGTGCGTTCAAGCAGGCTGAAGTCGTTGGCTTCCGGGCCGAAGTAGCTGATGTGTTTGCCCTGATCGCGCGCTTTGCGGATCGCCATGTCCATTTCCGGGCGAGTATAGCGATGGAAGCTATCCCCTTCGACCTCCGCGGCATGCAGGTTCAGCTGCGAGAAAATTTTGCGAAACGCGAGGCTGGTGGTGGTGGTGCCCGCGCCGCTGGAGCCCGTGACTGCGATCACTGGATGTTTGGCAGACATAACAACTCCCTGATTAAGTGATGGTGTGTCGCCGTATCGCGCCAGGCTCTCGCGGTTAGAGGGGCATGGCGCTTAGCCGTTAAACATCTTGCGGGGCATGATGTTGACCGTCTCGTGCAGTTCTGACCACACCAGTACGGCCTCCCCGGTTTTAAGCTGCTGTTTTACATCGGCGACTTTATCGGCAAGCGAACGTTCATGTTCACCATAATCGGTGCCTTCGCGCAACACAAAGCTTTCAATCAGATTATCCAGCGTTTCGGGATCGAGATCCTGCCAGGGAATAATCATGCTTGTCCTCCCAGCCAGCGGGTTAACCAATCCGGAATACGTTGCTCCAGCCACATTTGCGGTTTTCGCAGCGTACCGCCGACAAAGCCAACGTGGCCGCCTTGTTCCGTGAGCTGATATTCGACGTTAGCCGGCAGCTGTTCCTGCGGCGGTATTGAATGATGGTCCATAAATGGATCGTCTTTTGCGTGAATGATCAGCGTCGGCTTGGTGATATCGCTTAAGCGCGGCATCGCGCTGCACTGTCGGTAATAGTCTAGCGCATCGGCGAAACCGTGGATTTTGGCGGTGATCATGTCGTCGAATTCGCGGATGCGGCGCATGCTTTTGAGCTGGCGAAGATCCACCGGCAGCGAGCCTGGATAGGCTTTCAGCTTGCGCGAGGCGTTGGCTTTCAGCAGGTTGAGCAGGTAACGCTGATAGACGCGCGAAAATCCTTTATCCATATGGTAGCTGCAGGCTTCCAGCATAAAGGGCGCCGAGACAATCACGGCCGCATCGAGCGGAATATTGTCGCCTTCTTTCGCCAGCAGACAGCCCAGCATGTTGCCGCCAAGCGAATAGCCTACCGCCGCCGTCGGCGCGGCGCCGAATTCACGCCGCAACCAGTGCAGGAACCAGGTGCCGTCTTCCGTTTCGCCAGAGTGATAAATACGACTGTTGCGATTCGGCTCGCCGCTGCAGCCGCGAAAATGCATCACCACCCCGAGCCAGCCGCGCTGCATGGCGGCGTGAATTAAACCGTGGGCGTAAGGGCTATGCAGGCTGCCTTCCAGACCGTGAAAAACCACCAGCCGCGGTTTGTGGCGCGCGCCAGCAGGGTCTTCGCTCCAGGCCAGATCGACGAAATCGCCATCCGGCAGCTCAAGACGCTGCCAGTGCGGCGTAAATCGGAGCTTGCGGCGGATGATCCGCGGCAGCATGGTTTGCAGATGACGATTGCCCACGCCGCGCATCGGATGGAATTCGCGCGAATCGTTATCGGGGGGCGTCACTGCTGTCGGGGTTATTTCAACCATAGTACCAGGATTATTAAGAAACTTTTAGAACACTATACCGCGCATAAAAGTGGGCGGTTAGCCAATATGTGGTCTTGCGGCTAATCGGCAAGCAGATTGCGCGAGAAGAGGTGGATATCCGCACCGGGCTTGAGCCGCCACAATCGCGCCTTTCGCGCCCCTGTCGCCAGCGTTTCTCCGGTTTCTTCGAACATGCCGGAGGCCTCAAAACGGCGGATTAGGCTTTTACGCTGAATCGGCTGGCCGAGGATGATTTCGGTCGCTTCCTGCAACTGACCGTGGGTAAAGGTATCCCCCAAACAGTAAACAGGCAATAACGAATACATCGTTTTCTGGCGCAGGCGCTCCAGCGCGGCGCTGACTATCTGCCGATGATCGAAGGCAAGGTGATACTCATCAAGCTGCTGGACCGGCACCCAGCGGGCGTCGCTGACGCTGGCGATATGCGGCTGACAATCGACCCAGGCGATTAGCGCGAACCAGGCAACGGTCAGGCTCCAACCGCGCGGATCGCGGTCCGGTCCGGAAAAGGTACCGAACTGCTCCAGCCATGACGGGGAAATGCCGGTTTTTTCCGTCAGCTTCCGCAGCGCCGTAGTGCGGGTGGACTCATCGTGGGCCATATCGATAAATCCGCCGGGCAGCCCCCATGCGCCTTGCTGTGGCGGATTCGCGCGTTCAACCAACAGTACGCACAGCGCTCCCTGATGAAGGGTAAACAGCACGCTGTCGACGGTCACCAGCGGTGAAGGAAAACGGCTGGCGTCGTAGTGGTTGAGGTAATCGGCGTCGGTGGTCATAACATGCTCGCTGCGCAATAAGAACGCCGACAAGTGTACCAGCCCCCTTCAGAGCGGCAAGTGGCTATTTTTTCCTTCTATCTTTCAACGGGTTAATTCTTTTTCATCGCGGAACGATATTTAATGCTTGCATGAATAGTGTCTTAAGGACATTATCAATTGTGTCCAAGAGACATAATTTAGGCGAGGAGGCCATCATGAGCGAAAAATTCACACTTTTGCTGGACGATACAGCGGTAACCCTTGCCAGCGGCGTCTTCCCTGATGGCGCAGGCTGGCTGAAAGTGACCGGTGAGCTGCCGGCCTCCGCCGCGTTAATGCGCATTCGGGCGGTCGCGCTACGTGATATGAATGATTTTATGCTGCTGGCCCAGTTGGTGGAGGCCGTTCGCCATGTGACCGATGTCGCCTTCAGCCATCTGGAGCTGCCATGGCTGCCGTGGGCGCGCCAGGATCGCCATATGGTGCCAGGCGACAGCTTTGCGCTGAAAGTTTTTGCACAGCAGCTGAATACACTGGGATTCGACAAAATTGTAGTCCTCGACCCGCATAGTGAGGCCGCGGCGGCGGCGGTAAACAACCTGGTCGCGATTAGCCAACAACAGTGCCTGCTGCAGAACTCCCATCTGCGACGTGCCATCGCCGCCGGGGAGTTAATGCTGGTGGCGCCGGATGCTGGAGCGTTAAAGAAAATTCAGTATGTCGCTAAAGCCTGTGGCGCCAGCGAGTTTGCGATCCTCAGTAAGGAGCGAGATGTCGCTAGCGGCGCGTTAACAGGCTTTTCGCTGCTGGCCGGAGAGGTGGCGGGTAAAGCGGTACTGATCGTTGATGATCTTTGCGATGCCGGTGGAACGTTTATCGGCTCGGCGCAGGTCCTGCGTGACGCCGGCGCGCGTAGCGTTAGCCTGTACGTGACGCATGGCGTCTTTTCTAAAGGCATTACGCATCTATTGAATAATGGCATCGATGCTATTTACTCCACCACCTCTTATGCCTCTGCGGCTTTAGTCCATCCACAGCTGGAACTGATTGATATTGATACCATTTACCGCGCTTATTGGGGATAACAAAATGAAAATGAATCCGATTCTGGCTATCGATGGTTATAAAGTTTCCCATCGCGTTCAGTATCCACAGGGGACGACTAAGGTCTATTCGAATTTTACGCCGCGCGGCGACCGTTTCTTTCAGTCGCCGCTAGCGGATGGCAAGTTGGTATTCTTCGGCTTACAGGGTTTTTTACAGTGGTTCCTCATCGATCTGTTTAACGAGGGCTTTTTCGCTCGTCCGGAAGAGGAAGTGGTCAGCGAGTATAAGCAGGTTATGGACGGCTACCTGGGACGGGATAGTGTCGCGGTAGATCATATCCGCGAGCTGCATCAGCTAGGCTACCTGCCGCTGCACATCAAAGCGCTGGATGAGGGCACGAAAGTGCCGATGAAGGTACCGGTTTTAACCATCACCAATACCCTGCCGCAGTTTTTCTGGCTGGTGAACTATCTGGAGACGGTCCTTTCGGCAGAACTGTGGAAAACGTCAACTAATGCCACTATCGCGCATCACTATCGTCTGATCTGCGAACGCTGGGCGGAGCAAACCTGTAGCGATTTGACACATCTGGATTTTCAATGCCACGACTTTTCGTTTCGCGGCATGTCCGGGCTACATGACGCCGCACAGTCTGGCAGCGGACATCTGATTAGCTTTAAAGGGACGGATAGCCTGCCTGCGCTGCTCTACGCTCGTGATTACTATACTCGGGGTGAAGAAGACACGATCGGCGCCAGCATCCCCGCTACCGAGCATAGCGTGATGTGTATGGGCGAGCGGGCTCGGGAGATAGAAACTTTTCGCCGGCTCATCGCTGACGTCCACCCGCAGGGGTTTGTCTCTATTGTTTCCGATACCTGGGATTACTGGCAGGTACTGACCGAGTATACCCGCGAACTGAAAGCCGTCATTATGCAACGCCAGGGACGTGTGGTATTCCGACCGGACAGCGGCGATCCGGTGGCTATCCTCTGCGGCACTGCCGCCGATGATGATACCCGCAGCGATCGTCGCGCCGAGGAGAAAGGTTCGGTTGAGGTGCTGTGGGAAATCTTTGGCGGGACGATTAACGAGAAGGGGTATAAGGTGCTGGACCCCCACGTAGGTCTGATTTATGGCGATTCTATTACGCTTGCGAGAGCGGATGAGATCCTGCGTCGCCTGGAAGCTAAAGGCTTTGCCAGCGCTAACGTGGTATTCGGGGTGGGTTCATATACCTACCAGTACAATACGCGTGATACTTTCGGCTTTGCGATGAAAGCCACCTGGGGGGAAGTGAATGGCGAAGGAAGAGCGCTCTTTAAGGAGCCAAAAACCGACAACGGCCTGAAACGTTCTGCGCGCGGGCTGTTACGCGTAGCGCGCGATGCCAGCGGCGAGCTACGGCTGCATGACGATCAAAGCCAGGAGCAAGAAGGTCAGGGAGAGCTAACCACTCGTTTCCTTGATGGCCAGCTGTTTGGTTACGAATCATTGTCACAGATCCGCGCCCGGCTGGCGGCGCAGCGTTGATGCCAGGCGAATGAAAAAAGGCGGGATATCCCGCCTTTTGTTGTCACTGTCTTGCATTAACCTTCCTGCAGCATCCGCTCCAGCTGTTCCTGCGCGTCCAGCCACGCCATTTCACACTCTTCGAGCCCTGATTTGGCGCTCGCCTGCTGCTGCAGGCACGCGGTTAATTCCGCTTTGCGCGAGGCGTCATATAACTCGCTGTCGCCCAGTTTCTCTTCCGCCTGCGCCAGCTGCGCGTTGAGTTTATCCATCTCTTTTTCCAGCCGGGCGATCTCTTTACGCAGCGGTTGCGTTTGCGTGCGCAGTTCGGCTTCGCGGCGTTTTTGATCCTTACGCGCCTGCGCGCTGTTGCCGTTATCCTTCGGCGCTTCAGAGGCCTGGTTTTCCTGCTTCTGCGAATCACTCAGCCACTGCTGATAATCTTCCAGATCGCCATCAAACGGCTCAACTTTACCGTCGTGTACGAGGTACAGATCGTCAGTAGTGGAGCGGATCAGGTGACGATCGTGCGAGACCACGACCAGCGCCCCTTCGAAGTCGATCAGCGCTTCGGTTAAGGCCTGACGCATATCAAGATCAAGGTGGTTGGTCGGTTCATCGAGCAGCAGTAGGTTAGGGCGCTGCCAGACGATTAACGCCAGCACCAGGCGCGCTTTTTCACCGCCGGAGAAACGGCGGGTCTCTTCGCTGACTTTATCCCCCTGGAATCCAAAGCCGCCGAGGTAGTCGCGCAGTTTTTGTTCCAGCTCCTGCGGCGCCAGGCGGGCCAGATGCTGTATCGGCGACTCATCGGCGCGCAGGAATTCGAGCTGATGCTGGGCGAAGTAACCGAGCTTAATCCCTTTCGCCAGGCCAATTTCACCGGACAGCGGCTGTAACTCACCGGCCAGCAGCTTAATCAGCGTTGATTTACCGGCGCCGTTGCGCCCCAGCAGACCGATACGCGAACCGGGCACCAGGTTCAGCTTGATGGAGTCGAGAATAATCCGTTCGCCGTAGCCGGCGCTGACTTTTTCCATCTTGAGTAACGGGTTCGGCAGGCTTTCCGGCGCGCGGAAGCTGAAGTGGAACGGGTTATCGACGTGCGCCGGAGCGATAAGCTCCATGCGCTCAAGCATTTTGATACGGCTCTGCGCCTGCTTCGCTTTGGTGGCCTTGGCGCGGAAGCGGTCGATATAGCTCTGCAAGTGGGCTACGCGCTGCTGCTGGCTTTCATACATGGCCTGCTGCTGCGACAGACGGGTCGCGCGCTGGATTTCAAACGAGCTGTAGTTACCGGTGTATTCGAACATCGTTTGCTGTTCGATATGAATAATTTTATCGACGATCGGATCGAGGAAATCACGATCGTGGGAAATCAGGATCAGCGTACCGGTATAGCCTTTCAGCCATTTTTCCAGCCAGATCACCGCATCAAGATCGAGGTGGTTGGTCGGTTCGTCGAGCAGCAGCAGGTCGGAACGGCAGATCAGCGCCTGCGCGAGGTTTAAGCGCATACGCCAGCCGCCGGAGAAATCACTGACCGGGCGCTCAAGCTGCTCGTTACTGAAACCAAGGCCGTGTAGCAGGCTGGCGGCGCGGGAACGAATAGTCCAGGCGTCAATGGCATCCAGCTTACCGTGGACGGTAGCGATGGCGTGGCCGTCGTCGCGCTCATTGGCCTGCTGTAAATCGGCTTCCAGCTTGCGGAACTCGCGATCGCCATCAATAACATAATCAATAGCCGGTTGCGGCAGGGCCGGCGTTTCCTGATTAACCCACGCCAGCTGCCAGTTGCTCGGGAAGGTCATGGAGCCGCCGTCGGCGCTTATCTCGTTTTTCAAAAGCGAAAGCAACGTAGATTTACCGCAGCCGTTTTTACCCACCAGACCGACCTTCTGGCCAGGATTGATGGTGGCGGTGGCGTTGTCCAGCAGGACGCGTACGCCGCGACGAATTTGTAACGAGGAGAAAACAATCATAAGGCGCCGTATGTTCAGACTATGTTAATTTGTCTTTATGATAATGTAGTGTGGAAGCGAAACGCTCCATAGGGCCGCAATGGTAGCCCAAAATGAAGACGATAGACAAAGTCATTCTGGTTGCGTCGAGACGCAGCCGCTTCGCAAGCCGCCAGATGACGTTCGGGAGGGGAATGATGTCTCAGACAGCGAAAGTGTTGCTGCTGTATGCCCACCCAGAATCTCAGGATTCCGTGGCCAACCGGGTTTTGCTTGAACCGGCCTTACAGTTGCCGAATGTCACCGTGCACGATCTTTATGCGCACTATCCAGATTTTTTTATTGATATCGCCCATGAGCAGGATCTCCTGCGTCAGCACCAGGTGATTGTTTTCCAACATCCGCTGTATACGTGGAGCTGCCCGGCATTGTTGAAAGAGTGGCTGGACCGGGTGCTGAGCCGCGGCTTCGCCAGCGGCGCGGGAGGAAATCAACTGGCGGGAAAGTACTGGCGTAGCGTGATCACCACCGGCGAGCCGGAGAGCGCTTACCGCCGCGATGCTAATCGCTATCCGATGAATGATATTCTGCGCCCTTTTGAGTTAACGGCCGGCATGTGCCGCATGCACTGGCTGAGTCCGATTATTGTCTACTGGGCGCGCCGACAGCGGCCGGAAGATTTGCAAAGCCACGCCCGCGCATATCGCGATTGGCTCGCGAATCCTGTTGCTACAGGAGGCGTCAATGGCGGGAGCTGATTTGCTATTAGCAGGGGTACTGTTTTTGTTTGCCGCCGTGGTGGCGGTACCGCTGGCGGCCCGGCTGGGCATTGGCGCCGTGCTCGGCTACCTGCTGGCCGGGATTGCAATTGGCCCGTGGGGGCTTGGCTTTATTAGCGATGTGGATGAAATTCTTCACTTTTCCGAGCTGGGCGTTGTATTCCTGATGTTCATCATCGGCCTTGAGCTTAATCCGGCCAAACTGTGGCAACTGCGCAACTCGATATTCGGCGTCGGCGCGGCGCAGGTGCTGTTTAGCGCGGCGATCCTCGGCGGATTGCTGGTGGTCACCGGGTTTTCGTGGCAGGCGGCCGTGGTGGGCGGTATTGGGTTAGCAATGTCCTCTACCGCAATGGCGCTGCAGCTGATGCGCGAGAAGGGAATGAGCCGTAACGAATCCGGCCAGCTGGGCTTTTCAGTTCTGTTATTTCAGGATTTAGCGGTGA
Source organism: Klebsiella sp. JN_Kp122 (assembly GCF_040062085.1). Classification (NCBI taxonomy): domain Bacteria; kingdom Pseudomonadati; phylum Pseudomonadota; class Gammaproteobacteria; order Enterobacterales; family Enterobacteriaceae; genus Klebsiella; species Klebsiella sp. JN_Kp122. The sequence continues at coordinate 9,013 of NZ_JBEAHW010000029.1, read as the reverse complement.
TCCCGGCGCTGGCGCTGGTCCCGCTGCTCGCCGGACACGGCGACGATAACTTCAACTGGATGTCGGTGGGGATGAAGGTGCTGGCTTTCGCCGGCATGCTGATTGGCGGCCGTTTTCTGCTGCGCCCGGTTTTCCGCTTTATCGCCGGTTCCGGCGTGCGTGAGGTATTTACCGCTGCCACGCTGCTGCTGGTGCTGGGCTCCGCGCTGTTTATGGACGCCCTGGGGCTGTCAATGGCGCTGGGGACGTTTATCGCCGGCGTGCTGCTGGCGGAAAGCGAATATCGCCACGAGCTGGAAATCGCTATTGAGCCGTTTAAAGGCTTGCTGCTGGGGCTGTTTTTTATCTCCGTCGGCATGGCGCTGAATCTTGGCGTGCTCTACACCCATTTGCTGTGGGTCGCGCTGAGCGTTGCCGCTCTGGTGGCGGTTAAAGCGCTGGTGCTTTATGTATTGGCCCGGGTATATGGTTTGCGCAGCTCCGAGCGCACGCAGTTCGCCGGAGTATTGAGCCAGGGCGGCGAGTTCGCCTTTGTTCTCTTTTCCATGCCGGCTTCGCAGAAGCTGTTCCATAACGATCAAATGGCGCTGCTACTAGTTACCGTAACCTTATCGATGATGACCACGCCGCTCCTGATGAAGGTCATTGATAAAGTGCTGTCGCGACGGCTTAACCCGGCGGAGGATGCCGATGAGGCGCCATGGGTCGAGGATGATAAGCCGCAGGTGATTATCGTCGGCTTCGGGCGTTTTGGTCAGGTGATTGGGCGCCTGCTGATGGCCAATAAAATGCGTATTACCGTGCTTGAACGCGATATCAGCGCGGTCAACCTGATGCGCAAATATGGCTACAAAGTCTATTTCGGCGATGCGACGCAGCTTGAGCTGCTGCGTTCGGCGGGGGCGGAAGAGGCGCAGTCTATTGTGATTACCTGCAACGAGCCGGAAGATACCATGAAGCTGGTGGAGATGTGCCAACAGCATTTTCCCCACCTCCATATTCTGGCGCGTGCGCGGGGGCGCGTAGAGGCGCATGAGCTATTACAGGCGGGCGTGACGCAGTTCTCGCGAGAAACCTTCTCCAGCGCCCTGGAATTGGGGCGCAAGGCGCTGGTGACCCTGGGAATGCATCCGCATCAGGCGCAGCGCGCGCAGTTGCACTTTCGACGCCTCGATATGCGAATGCTGCGCGAGTTAATGCCGGTGCATACTGATACCGTACAGATATCCCGCGTGCGGGAAGCCCGGCGCGAGCTGGAAGAGATTTTTGAGCGTGAAATGCAGAAAGAAAGCCGGCAGCTGGACGGCTGGGACGAGTTTGAATAGAAGGTAGAGCAAAATGGCGGTACGTAAACGTTTTATTGCCGGCGCAAAATGCCCGGCGTGCCAGGCGCAGGATTCACTGGCGATGTGGCGCGAGAATAATGTCGATATTGTTGAGTGCGTTAAGTGCGGACATCAGATGCGCGAGGCCGATAAAGAGGTCCGTGAGCACGTTCGTAAAGAAGAGCAAGTGATCGGCATTTTTCATCCGGACTAGCGTTATCTGTCGCCTTTTTTTAAGCTAAAGGGTACACGGCTGCAGAATTCCGCTACAATCTGCGCCACTATTCTTCCCATGCTCAGGAGATATCATGAAAGTAGCAAAAGACCTGGTGGTCAGCCTGGCCTATCAGGTACGTACAGAAGACGGTGTGTTGGTTGATGAGTCTCCGGTGAGTGCGCCGCTGGACTACCTGCATGGTCACGGTTCCCTGATTTCCGGCCTGGAAAACGCATTAAACGGCCACGAAGTGGGCGACAAATTTGATGTCGAAGTCGGCGCGAATGACGCGTACGGCCAGTATGACGAAAACCTGGTTCAGCGCGTTCCTAAAGACGTTTTCATGGGCGTTGACGAACTGCAGGTTGGCATGCGCTTCCTGGCTGAAACCGACCAGGGTCCGGTACCGGTAGAAATCACCGAAGTCGGCGACGATTTCGTGGTGGTTGACGGCAACCACATGCTGGCTGGCCAGAATCTGAAGTTCAACGTAGAAGTTGTCGCCCTGCGCGAAGCCACTGCAGAAGAGCTGGAGCACGGTCACGTACACGGCGCTCATGGCCACGATCACGATCATGACCACGGTCATGACGGTTGCTGCGGCGGCCACGGCCACGATCATGGTCACGACCATGAACACGGCAAAGGTGGTTGCGGTAACGGTGGTTGCGGTTGCCACTAATGGCGTCGCGTTCGCGCGAATAGCCAAAAAAGCGGGGAAACCCGCTTTTTTTACGTCTCAATAATGCGGAGGCGGCGTCTCTTCAGACTGTGACGCGATGTGCGACGGCTGTGTCGCTTTCAATTTTTCGATTACCAAGCGCATATGTTCGCGCATTTTGGCCATTTCTATTTCATGCGCCGTGACGGTTTTGTTGAGGTCCTCGATGGTGATCTCCTGAAACGCCAGTCGGCTTTCCAGTTCCGCCAGACGCGTCTCCATTGTGCTATCGTTCATAGGTCGCCTCTTCTGTCTTGTTTGCGGGCGGATTCTACTCAAGTTTCCGCGTTAACGCAGCATCGTAACGTCAGAGAGGAAACTAATTCATACAAAAATAGTCTGAAATGAGGCGATATTCAGGTAGGTCTGTATGTAGATTTGTTCTGCAACGTTCTATAGTACGTTTTTTGCTTTTTATGATAACCCTGGGGTGAGATGCCCCGGCCCTGGAGAAATGGATGAAATCACTGTTTAAAGTAACGCTGCTGGCGACCACGATGGCCGTTGCCCTGAATGCACCGCTGACCTTTGCTGCCGATACCGCAGCGAAAGCTGCACCGGCGGCGGACAGCAAATCGGCATTTAAAAATGACGATCAAAAATCCGCTTATGCGCTGGGTGCATCCCTCGGCCGTTACATGGAAAACTCCCTGAAAGAACAAGAGAAGCTGGGTATCAAACTGGATAAAGACCAGCTGATCGCCGGTGTGCAGGATGCGTTTGCCGATAAGAGCAAACTGTCCGACAAAGAAATTGAAACCACTCTGCAGTCCTTTGAGACCCGCGTGAAAACCGCCGCTCAGCAGAAGATGGAAAAAGATGCGACCGAGAACGATGCCAAAGGCAAAGCGTTCCGTGACGCCTTCGCTAAAGAGAAGGGCGTGAAAACCTCTAAATCCGGCCTGATGTATAAAGTCGAGAAAGCCGGTACTGGCGATGCGCCGAAAGACAGCGATACCGTCGTGGTGAACTACAAAGGTACGCTGATCGACGGTAAAGAGTTCGATAACTCTTACACCCGCGGCGAGCCGCTCTCTTTCCGTCTTGATGGCGTTATTCCTGGCTGGACCGAAGGCCTGAAAAACATCAAAAAAGGCGGCAAAATCAAGCTGGTTATCCCACCAGATCTGGCCTACGGCAAAACTGGCGTTCCGGGTATCCCGGCTAACTCTACGCTGGTATTCGATGTAGAACTGCTGGACATCAAACCGGCTCCGAAGGCTGATGCTAAGCCAGAAGCCGCTGCCGAAGCACCGGCTGCAGACGCTAAGAAGTAATCTGCTATAAGCCGCCGCCTTCAGGGGCGGCGGCTTTTTTATTGGCTGCAGATATAATTAAAACTGGAAAATTCCTCAGGCGCTGTATTACTTTAGATAGCTTAATAATGATGATGAGCCTGCCCTGACGATAACGACAGGCTCCTGAAAAGGAGTGCTTTTTTACATGTCCAGGTCGCTTTTAACCAACGAAACCAGCGAGCTTGACCTGCTGGATCAACGTCCTTTCGACCAGACCGACTTCGATATCCTAAAATCCTATGAAGCGGTGGTGGACGGGTTAGCGATGCTCATTGGTTCCCACTGTGAAATCGTGCTGCACTCACTGCAGGATTTAAAATGCTCCGCTATTCGTATCGCTAACGGTGAACACACCGGCCGCCAAATTGGCTCGCCGATTACCGATCTGGCGTTACGTATGCTGCACGATATGACGGGAGCGGATAGCAGCGTATCGAAGTGCTATTTTACCCGCGCGAAAAGCGGTGTGCTGATGAAATCGGTGACTATCGCCATTCGCAACCGGGAACATCGGGTGATTGGTCTGCTTTGTATCAACATGAACCTTGATGTTCCGTTCTCGCAGATTATGAGCACTTTCATTCCGCCGGAGACGCCGGAAGTCAACTCGCAGGTCAACTTCGCCTCGTCGGTGGATGATCTGGTGGCGCAAACGCTGGAGTTCACCATTGAAGAGGTGAATGCCGATCGCAACGTATCGAATAACGCGAAAAACCGCCAAATCGTACTGAATCTATACGAGAAAGGCATCTTCGATATCAAAGATGCGATTAACCAGGTAGCCGATCGCCTGAATATCTCTAAACACACGGTGTACCTCTACATCCGCCAGTTTAAAAGCGGAGATTTCCAGGGGCTCGATAAGTAATGCGTTTTGCCATCACCGTAACCGGGCCTGCCTACGGTACTCAGCAGGCCAGTAGCGCGTGGCAGTTTGCGCAGGCGGTTATTAACGCAGGACATGAACTGGCCTGCGTATTTTTCTATCGTGAAGGAGTCTACAACGCCAATCAGCTGACGGCTCCCGCCAGCGATGAGGTAGACCTGGTGCGTCACTGGCAGCGCCTGCATGATGAACATGCCGTTGCGCTGCACATTTGCGTGGCAGCGGCGCTACGCCGCGGCGTGACCGATGAACGCGAAGCGCAGCAGCTTGGTTTGCCGGCGCATAATCTGCAGACGGGATTTACCTTAAGCGGGTTAGGCGCGCTGGCTGAAGCGTCGTTAACCTGCGATAGAATGGTGCAGTTCTGATGAAACGCGTGGCTTTCGTATTTTCTTCCGCGCCGCACGGCAGCGCAGCCGGCAGGGAAGGGCTGGACGCCTTACTGGCGACCTCGGCGCTTACCGACGACCTCGGCGTCTTTTTTGTCGGCGACGGCGTGTTTCAGATTATCCCTGGCCAGCAGCCGGGAAAAATCCTCGCCCGTGATTATATCGCCACCTTCAAGCTGTTATCGCTGTATGACATCGAACAGTGTTGGTTATGCGCGGCGTCTGCCCGCGAGCGCGGCCTGGCCGCCGATACGCCGTGGGTGGTGGATGTAGAAAGCCTCGAGCCAGAAGCGCTGCGCGCCCGGCTTGATGAGTTCAACGTGATTCTACGATTCTGAGGCCCAGATGCTCCACACTCTAAGCGTCTCTCCCTGGCATGTCGATATCGACGCGATGCTGCGTCTGGTGAAGCCAGGCGACGATCTGCTCCTGCTCTCCGATGGCGTGGTCGCGGCGATTGACGGCGGCCGTTTCCTTGAAATCCTGCAATCCGCCCCCATAACCCTACATGCTCTGCAAGACGATATCGAAGCCCGCGGGCTGGCTGGTCAAATTGCGGACAGTGTCGTCAGGGTTGGCTATACTGATTTCGTCAGTCTTACGGTCAAACATGAAGGTCAGTTGGCCTGGTAATGGCGGGATCGTTGTATATTTCTTGACACCTTTTCGGCACCGCCCTAAAATTCTGCGTCCTCATATTATATGAGGCGATTTATTACGTGTTTACGAAGCAAAAGCTAAAACCAGGAGCTATTTAATGGCAACAGTTAACCAGCTGGTACGCAAACCACGCGCGCGCAAAGTTGCAAAGAGCAACGTGCCGGCGCTGGAAGCCTGCCCGCAGAAACGTGGCGTATGTACTCGCGTATATACCACCACTCCTAAGAAACCGAACTCCGCACTGCGTAAAGTTTGCCGTGTGCGTCTGACTAACGGTTTCGAAGTCACCTCCTACATCGGTGGTGAAGGTCACAACCTGCAGGAGCACTCCGTGATCCTGATCCGTGGCGGTCGTGTTAAAGACCTTCCGGGTGTTCGTTACCACACCGTTCGTGGTGCGCTTGACTGCTCCGGCGTTAAAGACCGTAAGCAGGCTCGCTCCAAGTACGGCGTGAAGCGTCCTAAGGCTTAATGGTTCTCCGTTAAGTAAGGCCAAACGTTTTATATTAATGTCAAACTAAACTCTTTGAGTTTTGGACAATCCTGAATTAACAACGGAGTATTTCCATGCCACGTCGTCGCGTCATTGGTCAGCGTAAAATTCTGCCGGATCCGAAGTTCGGATCAGAACTGCTGGCTAAATTTGTAAATATCCTGATGGTAGATGGTAAAAAATCTACTGCAGAAACTATCGTATACAGCGCGCTGGAGACCCTGGCTCAGCGCTCTGGTAAAACTGAACTGGAAGCCTTCGAAGTTGCGCTCGAAAACGTGCGCCCGACTGTCGAAGTTAAGTCCCGCCGCGTAGGTGGTTCTACTTATCAGGTTCCAGTTGAAGTACGTCCGGTTCGTCGTAATGCCCTGGCAATGCGTTGGATCGTTGAAGCTGCTCGTAAACGCGGTGATAAATCCATGGCTCTGCGCCTGGCGAACGAACTCACTGACGCTGCAGACAACAAAGGTACTGCAGTTAAGAAACGTGAAGACGTTCACCGTATGGCCGAAGCCAACAAGGCGTTCGCACACTACCGTTGGTAATCCCTTCGGAGTCATAGTCACCAGGCGGGCGTTTCAGATGAGTCGCCCGCTCTGGATAACTTAACTGAACGCCTAAAGAAATAAACGAGGAATCAAATGGCTCGTACAACACCCATCGCACGCTACCGTAACATCGGTATCAGTGCGCACATCGACGCCGGTAAAACCACTACTACCGAACGTATTCTGTTCTACACCGGTGTAAACCACAAAATCGGTGAAGTTCATGACGGCGCCGCTACCATGGACTGGATGGAGCAGGAGCAGGAACGTGGTATCACCATCACTTCCGCTGCGACTACTGCATTCTGGTCTGGTATGGCTAAACAGTATGAACCGCACCGTGTAAACATCATCGACACCCCGGGGCACGTTGACTTCACTATCGAAGTAGAACGTTCCATGCGTGTTCTTGATGGTGCGGTAATGGTTTACTGCGCAGTTGGTGGTGTTCAGCCGCAGTCTGAAACCGTATGGCGTCAGGCAAACAAATATAAAGTTCCACGCATTGCGTTCGTTAACAAAATGGACCGCATGGGTGCGAACTTCCTGAAAGTTGTTGGTCAGATCAAAACCCGTCTGGGCGCGAACCCGGTTCCGCTGCAGCTGGCAATTGGTGCTGAAGAAGGTTTCACCGGTGTTGTTGACCTGGTGAAAATGAAAGCCATCAACTGGAACGAAGCTGATGCAGGCGTTACCTTTGAATACGAAGATATCCCGGCTGACATGCAGGAACTGGCTGACGAATGGCACCAGAACCTGATCGAGTCCGCTGCGGAAGCTTCCGAAGAGCTGATGGAAAAATACCTGGGTGGCGAAGAACTGACTGAAGAAGAGATCAAAAAAGCTCTGCGTCAGCGCGTTCTGAACAACGAAATCATCCTGGTAACCTGTGGTTCTGCGTTCAAGAACAAAGGTGTTCAGGCGATGCTGGATGCGGTAATTGATTACCTGCCATCCCCGATCGATGTTCCGGCAATCAACGGCATCCTGGACGACGGTAAAGATACCCCGGCTGAGCGTCACGCAAGCGACGAAGAGCCGTTCTCTGCACTGGCGTTCAAAATCGCTACCGACCCGTTCGTTGGTAACCTGACCTTCTTCCGTGTGTACTCCGGTGTGGTTAACTCTGGTGATACCGTACTGAACTCCGTGAAAGCTGCACGTGAGCGTTTCGGTCGTATCGTTCAGATGCACGCTAACAAACGTGAAGAGATCAAAGAAGTTCGCGCGGGCGATATCGCTGCCGCTATCGGTCTGAAAGACGTAACCACTGGTGACACCCTGTGTGACCCGGATGCGCCGATCATTCTGGAGCGTATGGAATTCCCTGAGCCGGTAATCTCCATCGCCGTTGAGCCGAAAACCAAAGCTGACCAGGAAAAAATGGGTCTGGCTCTGGGTCGTCTGGCTAAAGAAGACCCGTCATTCCGCGTATGGACTGACGAAGAGTCTAACCAGACCATCATCGCCGGTATGGGTGAACTGCACCTCGACATCATCGTTGACCGTATGAAGCGTGAATTCAACGTTGAAGCGAACGTCGGTAAACCTCAGGTTGCTTACCGCGAAGCGATTCGCCAGAAAGTTACCGATGTTGAAGGTAAACACGCCAAGCAGTCTGGTGGTCGTGGTCAGTACGGTCACGTTGTGATCGACATGTACCCGCTGGAGCCGGGCTCTAACCCGAAAGGTTACGAGTTCATCAACGACATTAAAGGTGGTGTAATCCCTGGCGAATACATCCCGGCCGTTGATAAAGGCATCCAGGAACAGCTGAAAGCTGGTCCGCTGGCTGGCTACCCGGTAGTTGATATGGGTATCCGTCTGCACTTCGGTTCTTACCACGACGTTGACTCCTCTGAGCTGGCGTTTAAACTGGCCGCTTCTATCGCCTTTAAAGAAGGCTTTAAGAAAGCGAAACCAGTTCTGCTTGAGCCGATCATGAAGGTTGAAGTAGAAACTCCGGAAGAGAACACCGGTGACGTAATCGGTGACTTGAGCCGTCGTCGCGGCATGCTGCGCGGTCAAGAATCTGAAGTAACTGGCGTTAAGATCCACGCTGAAGTTCCGCTGTCTGAAATGTTCGGATATGCAACTCAGCTGCGTTCTCTGACCAAAGGTCGTGCATCATACACCATGGAATTCCTGAAGTATGATGATGCGCCGAACAACGTTGCTCAGGCCGTTATTGAAGCCCGTGGTAAATAATCCACAGGATTAAAACCTAAGTCCCGTGCTCTCTCCTGAGGGGAGAGCACTATAGTAAGGAATATAGCCGTGTCTAAAGAAAAATTTGAACGTACAAAACCGCACGTCAACGTTGGTACTATCGGCCACGTTGACCATGGTAAAACTACTCTGACCGCTGCAATCACCACCGTACTGGCTAAAACCTACGGCGGTGCTGCTCGCGCATTCGACCAGATCGATAACGCGCCGGAAGAAAAAGCTCGTGGTATCACCATCAACACTTCCC
>NZ_JBEAHW010000028.1:0-46148 GCF_040062085.1 Klebsiella sp. JN_Kp122 | reverse complement strand
GGGCTACCAAATCGCAAAGCGCTGTAGCCCCGGTAAGCGGCAGCGCCACCGGGGGTTTTGAGATCGCCAGCACCGGCAGTTTCAGCCAGCATGGTGAATAAATTAAAGGCAGGCCGCACGGACTGTAGGTCGGATAAGCGTAGCGCCATCCGACAATTCTCCCTGCTCGCGCTGGCGTTAACCGCCACCGGGGAGCGTTGCTGACGCCCTCTGTTTCTGACCGTCACGGACCGTACTGGCGACAAAGGCCAGCACGAACAGCGCGGTAAATAGCACCACGATGGTTGGCGCCGGGGCGCTATCGAGATAAAACGACAGCCAGACGCCCGCCAGCGAACAGCCCACGGCGATTACCGTTGCCAGCAATAATGCGCTGACAAAGCGCCGCGTCAGCAGCAGGGCGATAGCGCCGGGTGCTATCAGCAGCGAAATCGACAGAATAATCCCCACCGACTTTAACGTCGCGACGATAGTCAGCGCGATCATGCACAGCAGACCATAATGCAGCAGCCCGCAGCGCAGGCCGCTGGCTTTGGCCTGGTTCGGATCAAAGGCGTGCAGTAAAAAATCGCGCCACTTTAGCCCGATAATCAGCGCAATCGCCAGCGCAATCACCGCCGTTTGCCCGATATCGCTGGTGGATATCCCCAGCATATCGCCAAACAGAATATGGTCGAGATGGACCTCGGATTGAATCGCCACGTACAGCACCAGCCCGGCGCCGAACATCCCCGAGAAGACGATCCCCATAATGGTATCGCGCTTGATGCGGCTGTTATCGTCGAGAAAACCGGTGGCGACGGCGCAGAATAAGCCGGCAATAAACGCGCCGATGGCGAAGGGGATACCGATAATGTAGGCCACCACCACGCCGGGAAACACCGCGTGGCTCATGGCATCGCCCATCAGCGCCCAGCCTTTTAATACCAGAAATACCGACAGCAGCGCACAGGGGACGGCGACGATCGTCGCCACCAGCATCGCGTTGACCATAAACGGGAACTGTAATGGTTCAAGCAGCATCGTTAGCATGAGGCCTCCCTGGCGCGGCGGCGGTTGGCCAGCAGGCCGTGCTTCGGCGCGAAGACAAAGGTAGCTAAGAACAGCAGCGTCTGCGCCACCACGATGATGCCGCCGGTGGCGCCATCAAGGTAGTAGCTCAGCCATGCGCCGAAGAAGCTGGTCAGGCTGCCGATAGCGACGGCAATGGCCAGCAGACGCGGGAAGCGGTCGGTTAACAGCCAGGCGGTGGCGCCGGGCGTCACGACCAGACAGATGACCAGAAACGCGCCGACGGTTTGCAGCGCCGCCACGGTGCAGGCGGCCAGCAGGGTGAAAAACAGCAGCTTCAGGCCGCTGGTGTTAAGGCCAATCGAGCGGGCATGGTTCTCATCGAAGAAGGTGACCATCAGGTCTTTCCACTTCAGCAACAGGATCGCCATTGAAATAAAGCCAATCGCCGCCAGCTGGATAATATCCTCCGGAGCGATGGCGAGAATATTGCCGAGAATAATAGTTTGAATGTTCACCGAGGTCGGATTCAGCGACACCATAAACAGACCGATGCCGAAAAACGAGGAGAAAATCAGCCCGATGATGGCGTCCTCTTTAAGCCGCGAACGCTGGTTAAGAAACAGCATGCTGCCTGCCGCCAGGCCGCCGGAGAGAAACGCGCCCAGCGCAAAGGGCAGGCCGAGCATATAAGCGCCGGCGACGCCGGGAACGATCGAGTGGGAGAGGGCGTCGCCAATCAGCGACCAGCCTTTGAGCATCAGGTAGCAGGAGAGAAAGGCGCAGACGCCGCCGACTAATGCCGAGACCCACATCGCGTTGAGCATGTATTGATAGCCAAACGGCTCCAGCAGCCAGCTCATCGTTGGCCCCCCGCCGCGCGATGGCTGATAAACGGCCGCTCATCGTCGGTAATAATGCGCTCTTCCGCGCCGGTGAGCGTGACGTGACGCAACACGCCGCTGAAGGCCAGCTCCAGGTTCTCGGCGGTGAAGGTGGTCTCCGTCGGGCCGCTGGCCAGCACGGTGCCTTTCACCATCACCGTGTAATCGCAAAATTCGCTGACTGAACCGAGGTTATGGGTAGAAACCAGCATGGTACAGCCTTCGTCGCGCAGTTCTCGCAGCAGGGCAATGATCCGCGCCTCGGTCTGCACATCGACGCCGGTAAACGGCTCATCGAGCAGGATCACTTTGCCTTCCTGAGCAATGGCGCGGGCGAGGAACACGCGCTTTTTCTGCCCGCCGGAGAGCTCGCCAATTTGTCTTTTGCGGTATTCGCTCATCCCTACGCGGGCCAGCGCGGCATCAACAATCTGCCGGTCGCGGGGCTTCGCCCGCCGCAGCCAGCCCATATGGCCATAGCGGCCCATCATTACTACATCTTCCACCAGCACCGGAAAAGACCAGTCCACCTCTTCCGATTGCGGTACGTAGGCAACAAGATTTTGCCGAAGCGCGCGGTTGACCGGCTGGCCGAGAATGGCGATATCGCCGTGGCCGACGCGCACGAAGCCCATCAGCGCTTTGAACAACGTCGATTTACCGGAGCCGTTGACCCCCACCAGCGCGGCAATCGATCCGCGCGGTACGCTGAACGAGGCATCGCGCAGAGCGGTGTGGCCGTTGCGATAGGTCACCGTGACCTGGTCAACGATAAGTCCCGCTTGTGGCGCAATCATGACTGTTTCCTCAGGCCATCGTTGATCCCTTTGACGATGGTTTCGGTGGTGACGCGCAGCAGGTCAAGATAGGTCGGCACCGGGCCGTCGGCGGCGCTTAGCGAGTCAACATACAGTACGCCGCCATAGTGGGCGCCGGCTTCACGGGCGACCTGTCGCGCCGGTTTGTCGGAGATGGTGCTTTCACTGAAGATGGTCGGGATATGCTCCTTCTTCATGGTGTCGATGGTTTTACGCACCTGCTGCGGCGTGCCCTGCTGGTCGGCGTTAATCGGCCACAGATAACGCTCCTGCAGGCCGTTATCGCGCGCCAGATAGGAGAATGCGCCTTCGCTGGTGACCAGCCAGCGTTTGTCCGCCGGCAGTTTCGCCAGTTCGGCCTTCAGCGGCGCCATAGTCTGGCGGATCTTCTCTTTGTAGGCCTCGGCGTTACGGCGATAGGTGTCGGCATTGACGGGATCGTATTTCACCAGCGCATCGCGAATGTTATCGACGTAAATCAGCGCATTATCCGCCGACATCCAGGCGTGCGGATTAGGTTTGCCGTTGTAGGGGCCATCGCTGATACCCATCGGCTGAATACCGTTGCTGACCACGACTTCCGGTACGCCGTTCAGGTGCTGATAAAAACGGGCGAACCACAGTTCGAGGTTGAGACCGTTGGCGAGAATAAGCTTCGCCCCCTGCGCGCGTTTGATATCGCCCGGCGTCGGTTGATATTCGTGAATTTCCGCGCCCGGCTTGGTGATTGAGCTGACATCGGCGGCGTCGCCGGCGACGTTCTGCGCCATATCGGCGATCACGGTGAAGGTGGTAATGACTTTAAATTTTTCTTGCGCCTGAGCGGGGGCGATGGCAAGCAGCGCTAATGCGGCGGAGAACAACAGGCACTTGAACGGCGGCAGATGCGTCATAGGATCCCTCACGGTATTGCGATTAATTAATCATCGTTTATAGCCTTTGCTATGTTATATAGCACAAGCTATTTATAAATGAAAATAATTCTTATTTAGATGTTGGGGTAATGATTAGGCTGAGAAGGGATTGTTAAGGGGATTAACTCAGGGGCGGCCCCGTATTCGATTGCTCGCGCCGTTATTTTGTCGGATGGCGCTACGCTTATCCGACCTACGGTCCCGCGCGATTTGGTAGCCCGGAGAAGGCGCAATGCGCCGCCTCCGGGAGAATCTCCACGCTATGAGAGACATATCGCCGGGCTAGAATAACCGATCCTTATTAATGCCTAAACGCTTCATTCGCGACAGCAGCGTCGTGCGCTTGAGCCCCAGGCGCTGGGCGGCGCCTTTTGGCCCGGCCACCACGCCGTTGCTCTCTTTCAGTACCCGGACGATCAGCTGATATTCATCTTCGCCTTCCTCCGGCAGCACTTCCGGCGCCAGCGTCTCCTGTTCAATATGCATTTCCGGCAGCGACAGTTGCAGTACGTTGCCGCGGGTTAGCAACACCGCGCGCTCGACGACGTTTTCCAGCTCGCGCACGTTGCCCGGCCACTCCATGCGCGAAAGCGTGCGTAGGGTCTCCGCGGGAATACTGTCGATGTTGCGCCCCAGACGGCGGGCGATTTTGAAAGTGAATGCTTTCACCAGCAGTGGAATATCATCCGGGCGTTCGCGCAGCGGCGGCAGGTGGATCGGGAACACATTGAGCCGATAGTAAAGATCGCTGCGGAATTCACGATCGATAACCATCTGTTTGAGATCGCGGTTGGTGGCGGCGATCAGCCGTACATCGGTCTGAATCAGTTTATTACTGCCCAGGCGTTCGAATTCCTGCTCCTGGAGAACGCGCAGCAGCTTCGGCTGCAGTTCCAGCGGCATATCGCCGACCTCATCGAGGAACAGCGAGCTTTTGTCCGCTAGTTCGAAACGGCCGATGCGCTGGGCGCTGGCGCCGGTAAAAGCGCCGCGCTCGTGGCCGAACAGATCGCTTTCCAGCAGGCCCGCGGGCATCGCCGCGCAGTTCATTTTCACCATCCGTCGGCCGTTGCGCTCGCTCAGGTTATGAATAGCGCGGGCAATCAGTTCCTTACCGGTGCCGGTTTCACCGAGGATCAGCACCGTACTGTCGCTCTGCGCCACCATCTCCACCTGTTTAAGCACGCTGTGCATCGCTTCGCTGCGACCGATGATTTCGCCGAACTCGCTTTCGACGTTGTTGAGCTGTTCGGTGAGCGCCAGGTTTTCATCCACCAGCCGTTCTTTCAGCCGCTGGATCTCGCGATAGGCGAGGGCGTTATCGATAGCTATCGATACGCGCTCGGCGATTTGCCGCAGCAGTTTAAGGTTGGTAGTGGTAAACACCTGCTCATCGCACTGCGCCAGCTTCAGCACCCCGAGCAGCGTATTGCCGGACATGAGCGGCAACAGGCACAGGGTCTGGATCTGGTTATCCCACATCTCGAAGAGCATTTTTTCATACGGCGCCAGCGAGTCGTGCTCATGCAGATTGAGTAACAGCATCTCTTTGCTCTTAAACACCCGCTCGGTTAGCGTGCCGGCTTCATCGACTTCGCTTTGGTCGTGGACCGGATGGCTGGCGTCGAGATAGTGGGTAGAGTAGATGTTGAGCTTGCCTTTGCGGTTGCTGCGCAGCACCACGCTGATGGCGTCGATGCGGAAATAGCGGTGGATCTCTTTCGCCACCTCGCTGACCAGCTCGTCAATATCGAGGCGCGACAGGACGGCGTTGGTGATGGCCACCAGGATGCGGAAGTTATCGCGCTCGTGGCACAGCAGGTCGTAATCGACGTTGTTGCTGACCCGGCTTTGGATCTGCTCGGTCACGACGGCGACAATCTGCGCGAAAGTATGCAGGCGCTGGTACTCTTTTTCGCTCCATGGCCGGTTGTCGTCGCGGATGAACTCACAACCGCCGAAGATGCGGCCTTCCGCCGCCAGCGGCAGCAGGCAGTAGTAGCCGAATTCCGGGTAAATGCCGCTGGCGGCCAGCTGCGGCCAGGTTTCGGCGAAGGTCGCGTTGTCGCAATGTAGCGCGTCGGGGCGCGACAGCAGGCGGCGTACCGGGCCGTGCGCCAGTACGGTTTCATCTTCGTAGCTTGCCGGCTGCCCGGCGTCGTCGCAGGCGTACCTGGCGGCGCGATGGTTGCCGTGGTTCCACAAGATAATCGCCGCCCGGTCGGCAAGCGCGGATTGCTGCACCAGACGGGTTAGCGTTTCGCTCAGCGCGGCCAGATCGGGCTGCTGTAATAAAATACGGGTGATATCAAACAGACCCTGCTGCCCGAGATCGCCCATTGGTGTATACGACATTGCTTAAGTCCAAAAAGCGCCGCAGCGCGGCGCAGAATAAAGAGATGAATCAAATAATAGTCTGTTAATAAAACAATTGTTGCCGCCGTTGAGGTCGCCCCGATATGGCGACTGCCACCTTCCGGGCCCGTTCAGTCGTTAGCAAATTCTCGGCAGCGGTTCGGCGTGGGGAAGATCGAGCGTCCGTTTAACGCCATATAACCCGACAGAGCGCACGCCGGCCCGCTCGACAACGTCGCCAATTATCGCGGCATTCTGTCCGAGCGGGTGAGACCGTAAATGCTCAAGTACGCGCGGCGCGGCTTCTCTGGCGACGGCAATCACCAGTTTACCTTCGTTGGCGAAATTCAGGGCGTCCAGCCCCAGCAGTTCGCAGACGCCGCGCACCGTATCGTTGACCGGCAGCTTCGCTTCATGCAGTTCGATACCGCAGCCGCTGGCGGCGGCGAACTCGTGCGCCACCGCGTTGACGCCGCCGCGGGTGGCGTCGCGTAGCGCTTTAATGCCCGGAATCTCGCGCAGGGTCTGGATAAGCGGCGTCAGCACTGCGCAGTCGCTGGATAACGCGCCGTCCAGCCCCAGCTGTTCGCGCAGGTTAAGAATGGTGGCGCCGTGATCGCCGAGCGTGCCGCTGACCAGCAGCACATCGCCGGCGCTAATCTGCTGCGCTCCCCAGTGAATATCGCCGGGGATGGCGCCAATACCGGCGGTATTGATGAATAATTTATCCGCGGCGCCGCGCGGCACCACTTTGGTATCGCCGGTCACAATGGCAATCCCGGCCTGCTGAGCGGTAGTTGCCATACTGCGCACCACCGCTTCCAGCGTCGCCATCTCCAGCCCCTCTTCGAGGATAAACCCGCAGGAGAGATAGCGCGGCAGGGCGCCGCTGACCGCCACGTCGTTGGCGGTGCCGCAGACCGCCAGCTTGCCGATATCGCCGCCGGGGAAAAACAGCGGGTCAATGACGTAGCTGTCCGTTGAGAAGGCCAGCCGATCGCCCTGGGCGGCAAGCCCGGCGAGATCTAAACGCGCCTGATCTTCCTGTTCGGCCAGCCAGGGGTTGGCGAAGGCCTGCATAAACAGCTCGCCAATGAGTTGCTGCATTGCCTGACCGCCGCTACCGTGAGCTAACTGAATGCTTTTCATGCTTTATTTTCCTGACTGCGATATTGATACCAGGCGGCGCAGGCGCCCTCTGAGGAGACCATCAGCGCGCCAAAGGCGCTCTGCGGATTGCAGACGCGGCCAAACAGCGGACACTGGTGTGGTTTACAACGCCCGGTCAGCACTTCACCGCAGCGGGCGCGCGGGTCATCGCAAACGCGCTGCGGCGCCGGGCGGAAATGGGCCTCGGCGTCAAAGCGTTGATAATCTGGCGTCAGGCAAACGCCGGAATCGTTGATCGTCCCCAGGCCGCGCCATTCGCTATCGCCGCTCAGGCAAAAGACTTCGGCGATTGCCGCCTGCGCCAGCGCGTTACCGGCATCCGGCACCACGCGACGGTACTGATTCTCTACCTGACTGCGCTGCGCTATTTTCTGCTCAACCAGCATGATCACGCCTTGCAGTAGATCAACTGGTTCAAATCCAGCAACGACTAATGGCCGATGATAGTCGCTGGCGATGAAACCGTAGGCGTCGGTGCCAATCACCATACTGACGTGGCCGGGGGCGAGAAACGCATCGATACCGTTGTCCGGCTGGTCCAGCAGGCTGCGCAGCGTTGGCAGCAAGGTGATGTGCTGACAGAAAAAGTAGAAGTTGTCGACGTTGCGCTCGCGGGCCTGACGCAGCGTCAGCGCGGTGGCGGGCATGGTGGTTTCGAAACCGAGACCAAAAAAAACTACCTCGCGCTGCGGATTCTGCTGCGCCAGCCGCAGGGCGTCCATCGGCGAGTAAACGATTCGCACATCGGCGCCGCGACTCTTTGCCTGCAGCAGCGACCCGTTTTTTCCCGGCACGCGCATCGCATCGCCAAAGGTGCAGAAAATCACCCCCGGACGGCTGGCTATCTCGATACACGCATCAATGCGGCCCATCGGCAGAACGCACACCGGGCAGCCGGGGCCGTGAATAAATTCAATATTGTTCGGTAATAGCTGGTCGAGGCCGAATTTGAAGATGGCGTGGGTATGGCCGCCGCAGACCTCCATCATCCGCAGCGGGCGGGCTTCACTGTAGTCCAGCAGCCGGGCGCGCTGCTGCAGATGTTCGACCAGCTGCAGCACCTGCTCCGGCGCGCGGTATTCATCAACAAAACGCATTATCGCTCCTCGCCGTATAGCAGCGCGCCGACGTCCGGTTCCACCTCGAACATGTTTTGCAGCGCGTCGAGGGTATCGCGCGCTTCGGCTTCGTTAATCACGCTCATGGCGAACCCGACGTGGACCAGCACCCACTGGCCGATGCGCGGCTGGCCCTGTTCATCGACGGCGCCGACCAGGGTCAGATCGACTTCGCGCTGAATGCCGCACACTTCCACCTTCGCCATCACCCCGTCAATCGTGCGAATTTGCCCCGGAATGCCTATGCACATCGCTGCGTCTCCAGCCAGTTAAGCCACTGGTCCATGCCTTCGCCGCTGGTGGCGGAGAGCAAAATAATCTCGATATGCGGATTCACTTCCCGCGCGCAGGCGAGGCATTTCTCAACGTCAAAGTTGAGATACGGCAGCAGGTCGACTTTGTTGAGCAGCATCAGGCTGGCGGCGGCAAACATATGCGGATACTTCAGCGGTTTATCTTCTCCTTCGGTGACCGACAACACCGCCACTTTATGGCGTTCGCCAAGATCGAAGCTGGCCGGGCAGACCAGGTTACCGACGTTTTCGATAAACAGAATGCCGTTATCGCCAGCCGGCAGGCGCGCAGAGGCGTCGGCAATCATTTGCGCATCGAGATGGCAGCCCTTGCCGGTATTGACCTGAATCGCCGGCGTGCCGGTGGCGCGGATGCGCGCGGCATCGTTGACCGTCTGCTGATCGCCTTCAATGACCGCGCAGTCGACGATGCCTTTCAGGCGGGTCAGGGTTTCGGTGAGCAGGGTGGTTTTACCGGAGCCGGGACTGGAGACCAGATTTAGCACCAGTTGGTTATTCGCCGCGAAGCGCGCGCGGTTGCGCGCCGCCAGGCGGTTGTTTTTATCCAGCACGTCGATTTCGACTTCCAGCATCCGCCGCTGGCTCTGGCCCGGCGCGTGGGTACCGGCTTCGCCGTGGCCGTAATGCAGATCGCCTTGCGCGCTGCGGGTCGGGGAGAAGTTATCGGTTTTCACGCCGGTGATGGTCATGGTCTGGCGCGGGGCGGGGGCAAAGGGGGCGCTGCGAAACGCCGAGTGCGGGTTATGTTCATCGCCTTCGATATAAAGGTTGCCTTCTCCGCAGCCGCATGTCGTACACATAATCTTTTACTCCAATTCTAAACGCTGAATCTGTAAGCCATCATCCGCCACGATCTGCAACTGGTCGTTATCGCAGTGCGGGCAGCGGCGGACGTGCTGAGAGACAAGATGCACATACTGCTGACAGCGTTCACACCAGCATTCGGCCTGTTGCTCGGCAATGTGCAGCGCGCAGCCTTCCGCCAGCGTGCCGCGGCACACCAGTTCAAAACAGAAGGTGAGGGCGCTGGCCTCCACGCAGGAAAACGCGCCGACCTTCAGCCACACGCCGGTGACCCGGCGCGCGCCGTTTTGCCGCGCCTGTTGCTCAATAATTTCCAGCGCCCGCTGGCTTAGCGTGATTTCGTGCATGTTGGCCTCCGTTAATACTATGGCGGCTATATGCAATAACGATGCCAGGAGACCATAAACGGCGGGGGAACTGTCGATGACGACGACGTGCGGCTGTCATCGACATGTCGTGATGGCGCGTGGTTTTATAATAATTCCTTTAAATTCAAACAAATAAACTTTGGCATGGAAAATGCTTAACCGGTGCATCTCATGTAACGGGAGGATCCGGGATGACAATTTGGGAATTAAGTGAAAAGGCGGACTACATCGCCGATCGTCACCGCCAGCATCAGGAGCAGTGGCACACCTACTGCAACTCGCTGGTTCAGGGCATCACCCTGTCGAAAGCGCGTCTGCATCACGCGATGAGCTGCGCGCCGGACAAAGAGCTGTGCTTCGTGCTGTTCGGCCACTTTCAGGTATATGTCGCGCTGGCGGAAGGCTTTAACAGCCACACCATTGAATATTACGTAGAAAGCAAAAATGGCGATGACAAACGGCTGATCGCCCAGGCGACGCTGGATGCGGAAGGCGTAATTGACGGTCGCATCAGTAACCGTTCCCGCGAAGCGGTGCTGGAACACTACCTGGCGATCATCGCCACCGTCTATGACCGCCTGTATGAGGCCATGGAGCGCGACCAGCCGGTGGATTTAAGCCATCTGGCGCAGGTCCATTAATTATGAAGTGTCGACAAGTGTCGAAACCGACACCTGCGCGGCCTGATTTCGTCAAAAGTGACTTTCACCCGAGGATGACCCGGTGAACCGTTTTGTAATTGCTGATTCCAGCGTCTGTATCGGCTGCCGCACCTGCGAAGCCGCCTGTTCCGAGACGCACCGCCAGTATGGCCTGCAAAGTATGCCGCGCCTGCAGGTCATGCGTAATGAAAAAGAGTCTGCGCCGCAGATGTGCCACCACTGTGAAGACGCGCCTTGCGCCGCGGTGTGCCCGGTCAACGCCATTACTCGCGTTGACGGCGCGGTACAGCTGAATGAAAGCCTGTGCGTGAGCTGCAAACTGTGCGGCATCGCCTGCCCGTTCGGCGCGATTGAATTCTCCGGCAGCCGCCCGTTGGATATTCCCGCCAACGCTAACACGCCGATGGCGCCCGCCGCGCCGCCGGCTCCGGCCCGCGTCAGCTCGCTGCTCGATTGGGTGCCTGGCGTTCGCGCTATCGCCGTGAAATGCGACCTCTGCCACTTTGATGAGCAGGGCCCGGCGTGCGTGCGGACCTGTCCGACCAAAGCCTTAGTGCTGGTGGATATTCGCGACATTGCTAAGTCCAGCAAGCGTAAGCGCGAACTGACCTTTAATACCGACCTCGGCGATTTGTCGCTGTTTCAGGCGCAACAAGGGGGCGTGAAATGAGCGTGGTTGCATTAGTGAATCAGGCGGTTGCCTGGTATGCCGCCAGCGCGGTGCTGGCGTTTTTATTTAGTTTGCGTAAACCGCTGAGCGGCGCGATTGCCGGGATCGGCGGCGCGGTCGCCAGCGCGATGTTAATCGTCGCCGGCTTCTCGGCGCTGATCGCGCCGGAGCGGATCAACGGCGGCATGCTGCAGTATCTGCATCTGGCGATGCGGGTGGGCGGGATTAACGCTCTGTGGCTGCTGGCCATCGGCCTGTCGGCGCTGCCGATTTCGCTGTTTAACATTTCCTGGCATCGTCATCCGCAGGTCAAATCCAACGGCCTGCTGGTTAACCTGCTGCTGGCTGCCGCCACCTGCGCGGTGGTGGTGACTAACTTCGGCAGCCTGGTGGTGATGGCGGAAATCATGGCGCTGTGCGCCGCGTTCCTTACCGGCTGCGCGCAGTCCGGCAAACTGTGGTTTGCGCTGGGGCGTCTCGGTACCCTGCTGCTGGCGTGGACCTGCTGGCTGGTGTGGTCGTTCTACGGCACTCTCGATCTGGCGGCGATTAGCCAGTTGGCCGCTGGCGCGCCGCAGAACATGGCGCTGTGGCTGCCGGGTCTGCTCGGTTTTGCCCTGCTCGCCGGGGTGATCCCGCTGCACGGCTGGGCGCCGCAGGCGCATGCGGGCGCCAGCGCCCCGGCCGCCGCGCTGTTTTCTACAGTGGTGATGAAGGTCGGTCTGTACGGCATCCTGACCGTGTCGCTGGCCGGTAGCGTGCCACCGCTGTGGTGGGGCGTGCTGCTGCTGGTGTTGGGAATGATTACCGCCTTTATCGGCGGGCTGTACGCGCTGATGGAACATAATATCCAGCGCCTGCTGGCTTACCACACCCTGGAAAACATCGGCATTATTCTGCTTGGCCTCGGCGCGTTCGTCACCGGTATTGCTACCGGCAATAATGCGCTGATGGTGCTGGGCTTTATCGGCGGCATGTACCACCTGATCAACCACAGCCTGTTCAAAACCACGCTGTTCCTTGGTGCGGGGGCGGTGTGGTTCCGTACCGGGCATCGCGATATCGAGAAGCTGGGCGGCATCGGTAAAAAAATGCCGCTGATTTCACTCGCCATGCTGGTGGGGCTGATGGCGATGGCCGCGCTGCCGCCGCTGAACGGCTTTGCCGGCGAATGGGTTATCTATCAATCCTTCTTCAAGCTGAGCACCGGCGAGGTGTTTATCGGCCGTCTGCTGGGGCCGCTGCTGGCGGTTGGCCTGGCGATTACCGGGGCGCTGGCGGTGATGTGTATGGCCAAAGTCTACGGCGTCACCTTCCTCGGCGCGCCGCGCAGTAAAGAGGCGGAAAACGCCACCTGCGCGCCCTGGCTGATGACCTTAAGCGTGATGCTTGCCGCCGCGTGCTGCGTCATCGGCGGCGTGGCGGCGCCATGGTTGTTGCCGCTGGTCGGCCACGTTATTCCGTTTCCTGCGCAGGCCACAAGCGTCGTGTCGCAGCCGCTGATCGCCATTCTGCTGATTGCCTGTCCGCTGCTGCCGTTCCTGCTGATGATCTTCTTCAAAGGCGACCGCCTGCCGGCGCGCTCGCGCGGCGCGGCGTGGGTCTGCGGCTATGACCATGAACAAGCGATGGTGGTCACCGCCCACGGCTTCGCCATGCCGGTGAAAGAAGCCTTTGCGCCGCTGCTGAAGCTGCGTCACTGGTTGAATCCGGTACGGCTGGTGCCCGGCTGGCAGAACGCCGCCGCGCCCGCCTTGCTGCGCGGCGTGGCGCTGATCGAACTGGCGGTACTGGTGGTGATTGTGATTTCGCGAGGAGCCTGAGAGTGAACCTATTCGTTGCATTAATACAGGCGCTGGTACTGTTTGCCGTCGCGCCGCTGCTGTCCGGCCTGACCCGCGTTGCCCGCGCGCGCCTGCATAACCGCCGCGGGCCGGGCGTACTGCAGGAGTATCGGGATATCCTGAAACTGCTGGGCCGCCAGAGCGTGGGCCCGGACGCTTCCGGCTGGGTATTCCGCCTGACGCCGTTTGTGATGGTTGGCGTGATGCTGACCATCGCCGCCGCGCTGCCGGTGGTGACCGTAGATTCACCGCTGCCGGGGCTGGGCGACCTGATTACGCTTATCTATCTGTTCGCCATCGCCCGCTTCTTCTTCGCCATTTCCGGCCTGGATACCGGCAGTCCGTTCACCGCCATCGGCAGCAGTCGTGAAGCGATGCTCGGCGTGCTGGTCGAACCGATCCTGCTGCTTGGGCTGTGGGTCGCGGCGCAGGTTGCCGGCTCCACCCATATTAGCGCGATTACCGATACCGTTTACCACTGGCCCGCCGCGCGCAGCATCCCGCTGATCCTGGCGCTGTGCGCCTGCGCTTTCGCCACCTTTATCGAAATGGGCAAACTGCCGTTCGATTTAGCCGAGGCCGAACAGGAACTGCAGGAAGGGCCGCTTTCCGAGTACAGCGGCAGCGGTTTCGCGATGCTGAAGTGGGGCATCAGCCTGAAACAGCTGGTGGTGCTGCAGATGTTCGTCGGCATATTTATCCCGTGGGGACAGATGACCAGTTTTAGCGCGCCAGGCCTGCTGCTGGCGCTGGTGGTCGCCATCTTCAAGCTGGTGGCGGGGGTGCTGATTATCGCGCTGTTCGAAAACAGCATGGCGCGTCTGCGCTTTTGTGCCACCTCCCGCGTTACCTGGGCCGGGTTTGGTTTCGCCTTTTTAGCTTTCGTCTCCTTGCTGGTGGCGTGATTGAGAGAATTTGAGCATGTCTGAAGAAAAAATCGGTCAACACTATCTTGCGGCGCTGCACCAGGCCTTTCCTGGCGTGGTGCTGGATGAAGCCTGGCAGACCAAAGATCAGCTTACCGTCACCGTGAAGGTTAACTACCTGCCGGAAGTGGTCGAGTTCCTGTACTACAAGCAGGGGGGCTGGCTGTCGGTACTGTTCGGCAACGACGAACGTAAGTTGAACGGCCACTACGCGGTTTACTATGTGCTGTCGATGGAGCAGGGCACTAAGTGCTGGATCACCGTGCGCGTGGAAGTCGACGCTAACAAACCGGAATATCCGTCGGTGACCCCGCGCGTGCCGGCGGCGGTATGGGGCGAGCGCGAAGTACGCGATATGTACGGTCTGGTGCCGGTGGGCTTGCCGGACGAGCGCCGCCTGGTGCTGCCGGACGACTGGCCGGATGAACTCTATCCGCTGCGTAAAGACAGCATGGACTACCGCCAGCGCCCGGCGCCGACCACCGACGCGGAGACCTACGAGTTCATTAACGAGCTCGGTAGTAAGAAAAACAACGTGGTGCCGATTGGCCCGCTGCACGTCACCTCCGATGAGCCTGGACACTTCCGTCTGTTTGTCGACGGCGAGAACATTATCGACGCTGATTACCGCCTGTTCTATGTCCATCGCGGGATGGAAAAGCTGGCGGAAACCCGCATGGGCTACAACGAAGTAACGTTCCTGTCGGACCGGGTATGCGGCATCTGCGGCTTCGCCCACAGTACCGCCTATACCACCTCGGTGGAAAACGCGATGGGCATCGTGGTGCCGGAGCGCGCGCAGATGATCCGCGCCATTCTGCTGGAAGTAGAACGCCTGCACTCGCACTTGCTGAACCTTGGCCTGGCCTGCCACTTCACCGGTTTTGACTCCGGTTTTATGCAGTTCTTCCGCGTGCGCGAAACCTCAATGAAGATGGCGGAGATCCTCACCGGCGCGCGTAAAACCTACGGTATGAACCTGATCGGCGGGATTCGCCGCGATCTGCTGAAAGAGGACATGATCCAGACCCGCCAGCTGGCGCAGCAGATGCGCCGCGATGTGCAGGAGCTGGTGGATATGTTGCTCAGCACGCCGAACATGGAACAGCGCACCGTCGGTATTGGCCGTCTGGATCCAGAAATCGCCCGCGACTTCAGTAACGTCGGCCCGATGGTCCGCGCCAGCGGCCACGCCCGCGATACTCGCGCCGATCACCCGTTCGTTGGTTACGGTCTGCTGCCGATGGAAGTTCACAGCGAGCAGGGCTGCGACGTGATTTCCCGCCTCAAGGTGCGTATCAACGAAGTTTATACCGCGCTGAATATGATTGATTTCGGTCTCGACAATCTGCCCGGCGGCCCGCTGATGGTGGATGGCTTCACCTATATTCCGCACCGCTTCGCGCTGGGCTTCTCGGAAGCGCCGCGCGGCGACGATATCCACTGGAGCATGACCGGCGACAACCAAAAACTGTACCGCTGGCGCTGCCGTGCGGCGACCTACGCCAACTGGCCGACCCTGCGCTATATGCTGCGCGGCAACACCGTCTCCGACGCGCCGCTGATTATTGGCAGCCTCGACCCTTGCTACTCCTGTACCGACCGCATGACGGTGGTCGATGTACGTAAGAAGAAAAGCAAAGTGGTGCCGTACAAAGAGCTGGAGCGCTACAGCATCGAGCGTAAAAACTCGCCGCTGAAATAAGGAATCGCCATGTTTACCTTTATCAAAAAAGTCATCAAGACCGGCACCGCGACCCACTCCTATCCGCTGGAGCCTATGCCGGTGGATAAAAACTTCCGCGGCAAACCGGAACACAATCCGCAGCAGTGCATCGGCTGCGCGGCCTGCGTGAATGCCTGTCCGTCTAACGCCCTGACGGTAGAGACCGACCTGGCGACTAACCAGCTGGCGTGGCAGTTCAACCTCGGGCGCTGCATTTTCTGCGGCCGCTGTGAAGAAGTTTGCCCGACGGCGGCGATTAAGCTGTCGCAGGAGTATGAACTGGCGGTGTGGAAAAAAGAGGATTTCCTCCAGCAGTCGCGCTTTGCCATCTGTCACTGTCGGGTCTGCGAACGGCCTTTCGCGGTACAAAAAGAGATCGACTACGCTATCGCGCTGCTTAAGCACAACGGCGATACCCGCGCCGAACTGCACCGCGAAAGTTTTGAGACCTGCCCGGAATGCAAGCGTCAGAAATGCCTGGTGCCATCCGATCGTATTGAACTGACTCGCCACATGAGGGAGGCCAGCTGATGAGCAATTTATTAGGCCCGCGCGATGAAAACGGCATTCCGCTGCCGATGTCGGTGGATGAATCCATCGCCAGCATGAAGGCCTCGCTGCTGAAAAAAATCAAACGTTCCGCCTACGTTTACCGCGTCGACTGCGGCGGCTGTAACGGCTGCGAAATCGAGATTTTCGCCACCCTTTCGCCGCTTTTCGATGCCGAACGCTTCGGGATTAAAGTAGTGCCGTCGCCGCGCCATGCCGATATTCTGCTGTTTACCGGCGCGGTGACCCGCGCGATGCGTTCGCCGGCGCTGCGCGCCTGGCAATCGGCGCCGGATCCGAAAATCTGCATTTCTTACGGCGCCTGCGGCAACAGCGGCGGTATCTTCCACGATCTGTATTGCGTATGGGGCGGCACCGACAAAATCGTGCCGGTCGATGTCTATATTCCGGGCTGTCCGCCGACGCCTGCCGCCACGCTGTACGGTTTTGCGATGGCGCTTGGTCTGCTGGAGCAAAAAATCCATGCCCGCCAGCCGGGCGAGCTTGACGACCAGCCAACCGAATTGCTGCATCCCAACATGGTGCAGCCGCTGCGGGTGCGTATCGATCGCGAAGCGCGCCGTCTGGCCGGCTATCGCTATGGCCGCCAGATCGCCGACGACTATATGCGTCTACTGGGACAGGGCGATAACCAGGTACTGCGCTGGCTGGAAGCGGAGAAAGATCCGCGTCTGACCGAGATCGTCACGCACCTGAATCAGGTGGTCGAGGGGGCGCGTATCCGATGAGCGAGACGGTGGTGTTCAGTCAGCTGAGCCGTAAATTTATTGATGAGAACGACGCGACGCCGGATCAGGCGCAGCAGGTGGTCTATTACAGCCTGGCGATTGGCCACCACCTCGGCGTCATTGACTGCCTGGAGGCGGCGTTAAGCTGCCCGTGGGAGGACTATCTGGCGTGGATCGGTACGCTGGAGGCGGGCAGCGCCGCGCGGCGCAAAATGGAAGGCGTGCCGAAGTATGGCGAGATCGTTATCGACAGCAATCACGTGGCGATGCTGGCTAACGCCTTTGATAAAGCGCAGTCCGCGCAGACCCCGCAGCAGCAGGCGTGGAGTAAAACCCTGCTCAGCATGCTGCACGATATTCACCAGGAAAGCGCCATCTATCTGATGGTGAGGAGACTACGTGACTGACGTTTTACTGTGTGTCGGCAACAGCATGATGGGCGATGACGGCGCAGGCCCGCTGCTGGCGGAAATGTGCGCGGCCAATCCGATCGGCGGCTGGGTGGTGATTGACGGCGGTAGCGCGCCGGAAAACGATATCGTCGCCATCCGCGAGCTGCGCCCGACCCGGCTACTGATCGTCGACGCGACCGATATGGGGCTTAATCCCGGCGAAATCCGTATTGTCGACCCGGACGATATCGCCGACATGTTTATGATGACCACCCACAACATGCCGCTTAACTATCTTATCGATCAGTTAAAAGAGGATGTTGGCGAGGTGATTTTTGTGGGCATTCAGCCTGATATTGTCGGTTTCTATTACCCGATGACTCAGCCTGTTAAGGATGCCGTCGCGACGGTATACGCGCGGCTTGATGGCTGGCAGGAGCAGGGCGGTTTTGCCGCGCTGGAAGCGGCCGAGGAGCAGGCGTTCCCCGGCTTGCGCTAATGCTTCGCCGGGCTATAAATGGTACGGACCGTTGATATTGTTATCGTTTTGCAACCGTTTGGGTCCGGGAAAAACACGTGTTTTGTGTTAATTCAGAGCACATTGCGCTCCCGATATTTTTTCTGCGTTATGGCTCTCATGGCGCAGGGAGCGCACAGAGGGCGGCCAGTCGCCGCCGCCCTCTGTACTCCCGGGCTCTGGCCGCCAAAATCGCCACTTCGTGGTTCCTTCGACTTATCCCGGCAGGCTTCGGGTCGGGCCGAGGCAGCGTCCGTGCAAAACACGGCCCTCAGCCCGCATCCATGCGGGCTGCCCCGGCCTGCCGGGAACGTCTCAGCGATTTTGAGGCCACCAACACCGGCAGTTTCAGCCAGCGTGGTGAATAAAATAACGGCAGGTCGTACGGGCCGTAGGCCGGGTAAGGCGTAAGCCGCCACCCGGCAATACCGACTACTCCAGATCCGCCCCGTTGCTGGCGATGACCTTCTTATACCACCAGAACGATTTCTTGCGCTTGCGCGCAAGTGTGCCGTTACCGGCATCGTCGCGATCGACGTACACGAAACCGTAGCGCTTGCTCATCTCGCCGGTGGAGGCGGAGACCAAATCGATACAGCCCCAGCTGGTATAGCCGATGACCGGAATGCCGTCATCGATGGCGTCGCGCATCGCCTTGATATGCTCGCGCAGATAGCTAATGCGGTAGTCGTCGTTGATTTCGCCGTTGGCGTCAATTTCATCGCGCGCGCCGAGCCCGTTTTCCACGAGGAATAGCGGTTTCTGATAGCGGTCATACATCATGTTCATGGTGATGCGCAGGCCGAGCGGATCGATGCCCCAGCCCCATTCGCTGGCCGCAATGTACGGATTCTTCAGCGACTTGACGATATTGGCGGCGTTGGTATTGCTGGCGTTCATCTCCGCTGACGCGCAGCGCGAGGCGTAATAGCTAAAGGAGACAAAATCAACGGTGTTTTTGAGGATTTCGTCGTCGCCCGGCTGTTTGGCAATAGTGACGCCTTTCTCGCGGAATACCCGCGCGGCCCACACCGGATACGCGCCGCGTGCCTGCACATCGATAAAGAACAGGTTTTCACGATCTTTTTCCAACGCCATCCAGACATCTTCCGGTTTACAGGAATAGGGGTAGAAATTACCGCCCGCCAGCATGCAGCCGACCTGGTTTTGCGGGTTAACCTGATGGGCTATTTTTGTCGCCAGCGCGCTGGCCACCAGCTCGTGATGCGCGGCCTGGTATTTCACCTGTTCCTGATTTTCTCCCTCCTCAAATACCAGACCGGCGCCGGAGTAGGGGCTATGCAACATAATGTTGATTTCATTGAAGGTGAGCCAGTATTTCACCAGTCCGTCAAACGCTTCAAAACAGGTGCGCGCATAGTGGCTGAAAAAATCGACCATCTTCCGGTTACGCCAGGAGCCATATTCCGTCACCAGATGCATCGGTACATCAAAGTGGCACAGGGTGACCAGCGGTTCGATCCCATACTTTCTGCACTCTTCAAACATCGCACGATAGAAGGCGATACCTTCCGGGTTTGGCTGTTGTTCATCGCCGCGCGGGAACAGTCGGCTCCAGGCGATAGAGGTGCGGAAGACGCTAAACCCCATCTCCGCCATCAGGGCGATATCCTCTTTATAGCGATGGTAAAAATCGATCGCCACGTGGCTTGGGTAGAATTCATCTTCGCGAAGCGTAAAGCGCTTTTCCTGGCCCAGCTTCACCGCCAGGCGATGGGCGCCGTGCGGAATAGTATCAACGGTCGTCAGCCCTTTGCCGCCTTCAAGATAAGCGCCTTCAGACTGGTTGGCGGCCAGAGCGCCGCCCCATAAAAATCCGTGTGGAAAACTCGACATGCGTTACCTCGCGTTCAAAAAAGTGTTCAGGCGTGAGTGGCCGCGCCCTGGCGCTGTCTGGCGTCGGCGGCGGCATTTTCTACCGGGATATCTTCAAAACCGAGCAGCAGCGTCAGCACAAAGGAGAGCACCACCGACAGCGCCATCACGCCAAAGACCCAAACGATAGTCATCGGATTGGCCGGATCGAAGAACTGGACGCTGGTGAACAGCCCCGGCGCCGCCATCGAATGGCTGGCCAGCCCGGCGATTCCCGCCACCGCGCCGCAAATAAAGCCGCTGATTAAGCTGGCGACCAGCGGGCGTTTCAGACGTACCGCCACGCCGTACAGCGCCGGTTCGGAAATCCCGGCCAGAATCGCCGATGCCGCCGCCGCTAATGCGGTCTGGCGCAGCTCCGGGTTTTTGGTTTTCCACGCCACCGCCAGCGACGATCCGCCCAGCGACAGGTTGGCGCCGATTTCCGATGGCATCACCATCCCCTCTTTGCCGGTTTCGGCGATGGTTTGAATGATGGTTGGCGTAAAGACGCGGTGCATCCCGGTCATCACCAGCAGCGGCCAGAGTCCGCCCATGATCGCCACCGACAGCCAGCCGAGATAGCTATGGATCGTGTACACCAGCGCGGAGATCGCGCTGCCGATCCAAATGCCGAGCGGGCCAATCAGCAGGATCGCCAGCGGCGCGGCAATCAGCACGATCAGCATCGGTTTAAGGAAGTTTTTCGTCACCGCCGGGGTGATGCGATCGACCCAGCGTTCGATATAAGAGAGACACCAGGTCATCACCAGCGCCGGGATCACCGTGTAGGTGTATTTCACCGCGGTAACCGGAATGAAGGCGAACTCAACGTGTTCTCCCTGCGCGGCTTTAGCCATTAACTCGATGAATCCCGGATGCACCAGTACCCCGGCGATAGCGATAGCCAGCGACATATTGGTTTTGAATTTTACCGCCGCGGAAGCGGCAACCATCAGCGGCAGGAAGAAGAACGCGCCGTCGCCGATAAGCGTCAGAATGGTCAGCGTCGGCGAGCCTTTTGGCAACGCGCCGCTCATTTCCAGGATCATCGCCAGCAGTTTGACCATCGATCCGCCGATAATCGCCGGGATCAGCGGCGACATGGTGCCGATCAGCGCATCAAGGATCCCGGCGCCGACGCGTTTTAAGGTCAGCGGCGGTTTCCCCTGCGGCTCCGCCGGGCGCAACTCGCCGGGCAGCAGATTCAGCACCTCGCGATACGCCTGCGAGACGGTATTGCCGATGATCACCTGACACTGGTTATCGCTACGCACGACGCCAAGTACCCCTTGCAGCGCTTTCAGCGCCGGGGCGTCCACGCGTTGGTTATCTTTCACCACGAAGCGCAGGCGGGTCATGCAGTGGGTCACGGCAACGACATTATCTGCGCCGCCGAGCGCCGTCAGGATCTGGTTCGCCAGGGCTGCATAATTTTTAGACATCGGATTTTATCCTGTTTTATCAATAGGGTACTGATTACACGCCAGCGCCTGACGGCGGCTATGCGCGGTATATGCATAGGAAACCGGTTCCACAAAATCATGATTAGTTTCATTGAGTCATACAAGAATTAAAAAAATCACTTTGCAAATTTGTGATTTTGATCGCTTTGTGGGCAGGGGCAGAGCAACATCAGGGCGATGCCGACTGCTGAAAAACGGCGAGACGTGCAGTACACTGCAGGCAACTTAAGTTACAGGAAGAACCCCATGGCAACGATGCTGGAGGTTGCGAAGCGCGCGGGAGTATCAAAGGCGACCGTGTCGCGGGTGCTGTCGGGCAACGGCTATGTCAGCCAGGAAACCAAAGACCGGGTGTTTCAGGCAATTGCCGAAAGCGGCTATCGGCCGAATCTGCTGGCGCGTAATCTGGCGACCAAAAAAAGCCAGACTATCGGACTGGTGGTAACCAACACCCTTTATCACGGCGTTTATTTCAGCGAGCTGCTGTTTCACGTGGCGCGGCTGACGGAAGATCAGGGGCGGCAGCTGATCCTGGCCGACGGCAAACACAGCGCGCAAGAGGAGCGCGAGGCGATTCAGTATCTGCTCGATATGCGCTGCGATGCGATCATCATCTATCCGCGCTTTCTTAGCGTCGATGAGATGGATGAGATAATCGACAATCATGAGCAGCCGATCGTGGTGCTGAACCGTCGCCTGCGCCGCCACGCCAGCCACTGCGTATGGTCCGATCACAAAGCCTCGGCGCGGATGGCGGTTGAAAAGTTAATTACCAGCGGGCATCGCGACATTGCGTTTATCACCGGTTCGCTGGATTCGCCTACCGGGGTTGAGCGTCTCTCTGGTTATAAAGACGCGCTGGCAGGCCTGGGGCTTCCCGTGCGGCAAGAACTGATCGTCGAAGGGCGCTGGACGCCACAAACCGGAGCCGCCGCTGTCGAAGCGCTCTGCCAACGCGGCGTAAGTTTCAGCGCGCTGGTCGCCAGTAATGACGACATGGCGATCGGCGCGATTAAGCAACTGCACCAGCAGGGGATCGCGGTGCCGCAGCAGGTATCGGTGATCGGTTTCGATGACATCGCGCTGGCGCCGTATGTGATCCCTTCGCTCTCCAGCGTTAAAATTCCGGTCACCGAAATGATGAAAGAGAGCATCAACAGGCTGATCTTTATGCTCGACGGCGGGGAATTTAAATATCAGCAAACTTTCCCCGGCGAGCTGATTGAACGCGAGTCGTTGGCGCGCGGCCCGCATGCCTGATGTCGTCATCTGTCATCGTCAGTTGTGACGATGACAGCGGAGTTTAATTTAATTCTCTTATATTTCAATAAAATAAAAGTTGGAACGTATTATGCATAATCCGGCGCGTTAACTTCTTTCCGCTGGAGAAATGGATGAACCGTTTCATTATCGCCGATGCGAGCAAATGCATCGGCTGCCGCACCTGTGAAGTGGCCTGCGTGGTCTCTCATCAGGAAAATCAGGATTGCGCCGCGCTGACGCCGCAGTCGTTCTTGCCGCGTATTCACGTGATCAAAGGCGTCAATGTGTCGACGGCGACGGCCTGTCGTCAATGTGAAGACGCGCCATGCGCCAACGTCTGCCCGAACGGCGCCATCAGCCGCGATAAAGGCTTTGTCCACGTGATGCAGGAGCGCTGCATCGGCTGTAAAACCTGCGTCGTGGCCTGCCCGTATGGGGCGATGGAAGTGGTGGTGCGCCCGGTCGTTCGCCATAGCGGCGCCGGGTTGAACGTCATGGCGGAAAAAGCCGAAGCCAACAAGTGCGACCTGTGCCACCAGCGCGATAGCGGTCCGGCCTGCATTGAAGCCTGCCCGACCCACGCGCTGGTTTGCGTCGACCGCAACAAGCTTGAGCAGATGAACCTCGAAAAACGTCGCCGTACGGCGCTGGCCTGGTAATACGCCGCATGAACGGGGTGCAAATCCGCATTCGCGGCAAAGTGCAGGGGGTGGGTTTCCGCCCCTTCGTCTGGCAACTGGCGCGGCAAATGGCGCGCGGCGGCGATGTCTGTAACGACGGCGACGGCGTGCTGGTCAGGCTGATCGGCGACGACGGTGGCTTTTCTGCCGCGTTGGCTCGTGACTGCCCGCCGCTGGCGCGCATTGACAGCACCGACTGCATCCCGTTTCACTGGCACAGGCTTCCTCAGGATTTCACCATTCGCCACAGCGGCGGCGGCAGTATGTGCACGCAGATTGTTCCCGATGCCGCAACCTGCCCGGCGTGCCTGGCGGAGATGAACGATCCGCAAGAACGCCGCTACCGCTACCCCTTTATCAACTGTACCCACTGCGGGCCGCGTTTCACCATCATTCGCGCCATGCCATACGATCGTCCCTATACCGCGATGGCGCCGTTCCCGCTGTGTCCGCGCTGCGCTGCCGAGTACCGGCAGCCTGCCGATCGCCGTTTTCACGCCCAGCCGGTGGCCTGTGCCGATTGCGGCCCACAGCTGGGGTGGCGGGCGGGAACGCTAACGCTATTCGCTGAAGCGGCGCTGCAGGCGGCCATCGCGCGGCTGGCGGCGGGCGATATTGTGGCGATAAAAGGGATTGGCGGTTTTCATCTGGCCTGCGATGCCGGCAATAGCGAGTCGGTGGCAGCGCTGCGCGCGCGTAAACGGCGCCCGGCAAAACCGCTGGCGGTAATGCTGCCGACGGCAACGGGGTTACCCGCCGCGGCGGCAACGCTGCTGCGCTCGCCCGCCGCGCCGATTGTATTGCTGGCTAAAGCGCAGGTTCCCGGCCTGTGTGACGAGATTGCGCCAGGGCTTGCGGAAGTCGGGGTGATGCTGCCGTCTAATCCGCTGCAGCATTTACTTCTGCAGGCGCTGGCGCGCCCGATAGTGATGACCTCCGGCAACCTCAGCGGCCGCCCTCCGGCATTGAGTAATCACGAAGCGCTCACCGACTTAGCCGCTATCGCCGACGGTTTTCTGCTACATAATCGCGATATCGTGCAGCGTATGGACGATTCGCTGGTGCGCTCAAGCGGTGAGATGCTGCGCCGCGCCCGAGGCTACGTGCCGGATGCGCTGCCGCTGCCGCCGGGCCTGGATAATATTCCGCCGCTGCTGGCGCTGGGGGCAGATATGAAAAATACCTTCTGCCTGGCGCGCGGCGACGAAGCGGTGCTGAGCCAGCATTTTGGCGATCTCGGCGAGGAGGGCGTCGAGCAACAGTGGCGCAGTGCGCTGCGGTTAATGCAGAGCATTTATGCATTTGCGCCGCAACGGGTAGCGGTTGACGCCCATCCCGGCTATCGCTCGACACAGTGGGCGGCGTCAATGTCGATACCGGTCGAGCCGGTACTGCATCACCATGCCCACGCGGCGGCTTGTCTGGCGGAACACCGCTGGCCGCTCGACGGCGGCGATGTGATCGCCCTGACCCTTGATGGCATCGGGATGGGGGAAAACGGCGCGCTGTGGGGCGGCGAATGCCTGCGGGTGAGCTACCGCGAATGCGAACATCTTGGCGGCCTCCCGGCCGTCGCGCTGCCGGGCGGCGATCTGGCGGCGCGCCAGCCGTGGCGAAATTTGTTGGCCCAGTGCCTGGCATTTATTCCCGACTGGCAGTCATACCCGCAAACCGCCGCGCTGGGGCAGCGAAACTGGCCGCTGTTGGCGCAGGCCATCGAACGCGGCATTAATTCGCCGCGCGCCTCTTCCTGCGGACGGCTGTTTGATGCCGTCGCCTGCGCGCTGGATTGCGCGCCGGAAACCCTGAGCTACGAAGGCGAGGCGGCCTGTCGGCTGGAGGCGCTGGCCGCCAGCTGTCCGGGCGTCAGCCATCCGATCACGCTGCCCTGGCGCGGCGGCGAGCTGGATTTAGCCACCTTCTGGCGACAGTGGTTGCGCTGGCAGGCGACGCCCGCGCAGAAAGCCTGGGCCTTTCATGATGCGCTGGCCTGCGGGCTGGCGGCGCTGGCGCGCGACCGCGCCGCTTCCTGCAGGATCGCGACGATCGTTTGTAGCGGCGGCGTACTGCATAATCAGCTGCTCGCCGCCCGCCTCAGCGATTACCTCTCTGATTTTACTTTGCTTTTGCCGCAGCAGCTTCCTGCTGGCGATGGCGCGATCGCCTACGGTCAGGCGGTGGTGGCCGCCGCCCGCTGGCAGTCTCAAAGGATTTAAGATGATAACGATGATTTTACGCCAACAGCCGCGTGCGGCGGCGCTGGTACTGGGACTTATCGCCGCGAACGCCCTGGCCTGGCTATGGGCGTTTCAGGCGTTTGGCGACAGCGGGGCATTGATGGCCGCCAGTCTGCTGGCCTGGGGTTACGGCCTGCGCCATGCGGTCGACGCCGATCATATTGCGGCGATTGATAACGTCACCCGCAAAATGATGCAGCAGGGGCGGCGGCCGTTTGGCGTCGGGGCGTGGTTCTCGCTAGGGCATTCGTCGATCGTAGTGCTGGCGTCGGCGGCGATTGCCGCGACGGCCACCGCCTTCAGCCAGCAGATGAGCTGGCTACACGATACCGGCAGCGTGATTGGCACCGCGGTATCGGCGATGTTCCTGCTGGCAATGGCGCTGGTCAATCTGGTGATTTTGCGCAGCGTGTGGCGCAGCTTCCAGGCGTGGAAGCGCGGTGAAAAGGTCAGCGACGAAATCGTTAGCGGCGGCGGCATGATGAGCTGGCTGTTTGGCAAAACCTTCCGGCTGATAAGCCGCAGCTGGCAGATGTATCTGGTGGGCTTTTTGTTCGGTCTCGGCTTTGATACCGCCACCGAAATCGGCGTGCTGGGTATTTCCGCCGCCGGCGCGTCGAGCGGCATTTCGATTTGGTCGATAATGGTCTTCCCGGCACTGTTCGCCAGCGGTATGGCGCTGGTGGATACGCTTGATAATGTGCTGATGGTCGGCGCCTACGGCTGGGCGTTCAGCAAGCCGCAGCGCAAGCTCTATTACAATATGACCATCACCGGCACCTCGGTGGTGGTGGCACTGTTTATCGGCGGCCTGGAAGCGCTGGGGCTGTTAATGGATAAGTTCGCCCTAAGCGGCGGGGTGTGGCGCTGGGTAGGGGCGTTAAACGATAACCTCGGCGATGCCGGGTTTGTGGTGGTGGGGCTGTTCGTCGTTTGTTGGGCGCTGTCGGTGCTAAATTATCGCTGGCGCGGCTACGATAATCTGGCGCGCTAGGCTGGTTATTTTCCCGGCTTGCGCTGCGCTTAGCCGGGCTACCAGGACTGCCGGTAACGTCTCAGCGATTTTGAGGCCACCAACAGCGGCAGTTTCAGCCAGCATGGTGAATAAATTAAAGGCAGGCCGCACGGACCGTAGGCCGGGTAAGCGTAGCGCCACCCGGCAAAACAGGGTCGCCTGGACGGAAATCACCTCACCAGTTGCTTGAGCAGCGCAAAGGCTTCCTTCATTTTGTCTTCACTCACCACAAAGGCCCGCAGCTGGTTTTCGGCATCCACGCCTTTCGCCACCAGCCCCTCTTTGGCGGCCACGATATTCCACGTCAGATCGTCGCGGCGGGTGTCACCGGCCAGATGCAGCGGCAGATCCGGCGTTTTCACTTTCACCAGCATTGGCGGCAAGGTGAGCTCGCCCGTTTGCGCCAGCAGGTTTTTACTCAGGCACATGGCGCTGAGTAAAATCGGCTGCAGGAACGGCAGTACCGTACCGTTGATTTCCGCACAGTCGCCGAGCGCATAAATCGCCGGGTCGCTGGTTTGCAGTTGGTTATTGACCACCACGCCGCGGTTAATCTGCAATCCGGCATGGCGCGCCAGCGACGTTTCCGGGCGCAGGCCGGCGGCGGCCACCACCGCATCGACGGTTATCGC
This sequence comes from Klebsiella sp. JN_Kp122, assembly GCF_040062085.1. NCBI lineage: Bacteria > Pseudomonadati > Pseudomonadota > Gammaproteobacteria > Enterobacterales > Enterobacteriaceae > Klebsiella > Klebsiella sp. JN_Kp122. Next base: position 19,189 of record NZ_JBEAHW010000028.1, on the reverse strand, counting down.
GCGCTGGCGATCGAGACTGACGCGAATGCCATCGGCGGTTTGCTCTAACCCCTCAAGCTGCGCCTTGAGCATCAGATGTACGCCCATCTCGGTAAGCCGATGCTGCAGGCGGCTGCTGGCCTCCGGCGGCATCAGCGCCGCCAGCACGCTGGCTGAATTGTCGACTACCGTTACCGCTTTACCGGCGCGGCAGAAATCCATCGCCAGTTCACAGCCAATCAGGCCGCCGCCGACGATCAGCACGCGCTTCGCGTCGTGCAGCTGGCTCTGCGCCGCGCCATATTCGCGCTGGCTGTTCAGCGTCAGCATCAGCTCGCGTCCCGGCACCGGCGGGATAAACGGCGTCGCGCCGGTGGCCAGCACCAGTTTGTCGTAGCGCCACTGGTTATCCTGGCTCTTCACTAACCGGTTTTCGGCGTCGATATCGCTTACCCAGGTATGGGGAAACAGACGCAGATTGTACTGCTCGGCGAACTCGCCGGCGCTTTGCAGGGTCAGATCGTCGGCCTTCTGCCCGCGGCTGATGACATGGCTGAGGTCCGGTTTGTTGTACTCATCCATGCTATCGGCGGCGATTAACGTCAGCGGGATTTGCGTATCCTGCTTACGGATATTTTTCACCAGCTGACGGGCCGCGAAGCCCGAGCCGATGATGACGATGCCATCACTCATTTTGCCTCCGTTGCCAGTACGTCAAAGACATCTTTGCCAAGAGAACACTCAGGGCAGAGGAAATTGTCCGGCACTTCATTCCACGGCGTACCCGGCTGTACATCCTGGTTAGGTTCGCCTTTCGCCGGGTCATAGACCCACTGGCACACGCTGCACTGCATCATGGGACCGAGATCGGCGGCCGCGGCGGCGGCGCAGACGCAATCCTGTGGTTCCGGCGTTGTCGCTGCTTCAGCAACCGGCAGCGGAGAGAGGGCCCACTGGCGGGCGATGTCGCGACCGTGTTGGCGGCACAGTTCCAGCGCGTCGATATCCGGGCGCCATTTGGCTTTCAGGCTCAGCGACATCTCAAAACCGGCATCCTGCAGGCGGGTGGACAGACGGTCTACCGCGCCGCCGCTCCAGCCGTGTGAGCCAAAGGCGCTGGCGCGTTTATTGCGAAAACGCAGCCCGGTCATCTCTTCCACCAGCCCGGCGATTTTCGGCATCATCACGTTGTTCATGGTGGAGGTGCCCACCAGCACGCCTTTCGAGCGGAACACATTGGTGAGAATGTCGTTTTTGTCGCTGCGGGCGACGTTGAAGATTTTTACCGCTACTCGCGGGTCGACTTCAGTGATCCCCTGAGCGATGGCGTCCGCCATCATACGGGTGTTATTGGACATGGTGTCGTAGAAAATCGTGATGCGATCTTCCTGGTAATCCGCCGCCCACTCGAGGTATTTCTCGACGATTTGCGTCGGGTTATCGCGCCAGACCACGCCGTGGGAGGTGGCAATCATATCCACCGGCAGGTTGAAGCCGAGGATTTCGGTAATTTTCGGCGTCACCAGGCGGCTGAAGGGCGTCAGGATGTTGGCGTAGTAGCGCTGGCACTGTTCGTACAGTTCAATCTGGTCCACTTCATCGTTGAACAGGTGTTCGTCGCAGTAGTGCTGGCCGAAGGCGTCGTTGCTGAACAGCACCGCGTCGCCGGTCAGGTAGGTCATCATGCTGTCAGGCCAGTGCAGCATCGGCGTTTCCACGAAGATCAGCTGTTTACCATTACCGATATCGAGAGTATCGCCGGTTTTCACCACGTGGAAGTTCCACTCAGGATGATGATGGTGGCCGTTGATCGAGTCGATGGCGTTGGCGGTGCAGTAAATCGGCGTATCCGGGATCTGCATCATCAGTTCGGTCAGCGCGCCGGCATGGTCCTCTTCGGCGTGGTTAATGACGATATAGTCGAGGTCAGCCAGATCGATTTCGCTGCGCAGGTTCTGCACGAACTCGCGGCTGAATTTATGATCGACGGTATCAATCAGCACGTTTTTCTCTTCGCGGATGAGATAGCTGTTGTAGCTGCTGCCGCGCAGCGTTTTATATTCGGTGCCGTGGAAATCACGGACTTCCCAATCGCGTTGGCCAACCCAAAGAATGTTATTTTTAACCGCAATAGACATAGCAACCTCAATCAATACAGTGTGTTTAAACTCAGTTGATTGGCTTATATCAAGTTGCGTGCCAACTTTTTAACTAATTGATAATTATCTATTTTTAATTTTTTCTGATTTTAGTTGCTGTCAAAATGACAATGATTAAAATAGTCGTTATGACAATGTGTATTGTCAAAATGACAATGGAGCGGCAATGAGTTTTTCCGTCGACGAGTTGGCGAGAATCGCCATTGATTTACAAAGCGATATCGGTCATGCCGACCGTTTTTCGCGCCTGATTACTACCCTGCGGCAGATCCTCGGCTGCGATGCCTCGGCACTGCTGCGCTATGAGGCGCATCAGTTTGTGCCGCTGGCGATCGATGGCCTGGCGCAGGATGTGCTTGGTCGGCGCTTTGCCCTGGAAGGACACCCGCGGCTTGAGGCGATTGCGCGTGCCGGGGATGTGGTGCGCTTCCCGGCGGATAGCGATCTGCCTGACCCCTACGACGGGCTGATCCCCGGTCATGAGAGTCTGAAGGTTCACGCCTGCGTTGGCCTGCCGCTGTTCGCCGGGCAGACGCTGATTGGCGCGCTGACCCTTGACGGCATGGATGCCGACCGTTTCGATAGCTTTAGCGATGAAGAGCTGCGGCTAATTGCCGCGCTGGTGGCTGGCGCCTTGAATAACGCGCTGCTCATCGCCCGCCTTGAGGCGCAAAATGTGTTGCCGGTGCAACCGGTGAATGACGCGCAGCCTGAGCGTCAGGAGATTATCGGCCTGTCGGCGCCCATGCTGCAGCTGAAAAAAGAGATCGATATCGTCGCCGCCTCGGATTTAAACGTGCTGATAAGCGGCGAAACCGGCACCGGTAAAGAGCTGGTGGCGAAGGCGGTGCACCAGGGATCGCCGCGAGCCGCCAATCCGCTGGTCTATCTCAACTGCGCGGCGCTGCCGGAAAGCGTGGCGGAGAGCGAGCTGTTCGGCCATGTGAAAGGGGCATTTACCGGGGCTATCAGCAACCGCAGCGGTAAATTTGAGATGGCTGATAACGGCACCCTGTTCCTTGATGAAATCGGCGAACTGTCGCTGGCGTTGCAGGCGAAGCTGCTGCGCGTGTTGCAGTATGGCGATATTCAGCGCGTCGGCGATGACCGCAGCCTGCGGGTCGATGTGCGGGTGCTGGCGGCGACGAACCGCGATCTGCGCCAGGAGGTGGTGGAAGGGCGCTTTCGCGCCGATCTGTATCATCGGCTGAGCGTCTTCCCGCTGTCGGTTCCGGCGCTACGCGAACGGGAGAACGATGTGGTGCTGCTGGCGGGCTATTTCTGTGAGCAGTGCCGCCTGCGGATGGGGCTGGCGCGGGTCATTTTGGCTGAGGCGGCGCGAAACAGGCTGCAGCAGTGGTCCTGGCCGGGCAACGTGCGCGAACTGGAGCATGCTATTCACCGGGCGGTGGTGCTGGCGCGGGCCACCCAGGCCGGTGATGAAGTGGTACTGGAGCCGCAGCATTTCCAGTTTGCGGTGACGGCGCCGATGTTGCCGACTGAGACGGCGGCAGCGGCGCCGGCGACGGAAAACGTCAATTTGCGCGAGGCGACTGACTCTTTTCAGCGAGAAGCGATTAGCCGCGCCCTGGAGGCGAACCAGCGCAACTGGGCGGCGACCGCCCGTGCGCTGGAGCTGGACGTCGCCAACCTGCATCGGCTGGCGAAACGACTGGGGCTTAAAGGATCCCTGCCTGGTAAAAGTTCTGCAGGTTGATGGCGCCGACCAGTTGGCCGTTTTCATCCACGACCGGCGCGGCGCTGATTTTGTGTTTCATCAGCCGCTCTTTGGCTTCCGCCGCGCGGCTTTCCGCTTGCAGCGTTACGCCGTTGCGGGTCATCGCCCGAGTGACGCTATCGTTGAGCGTACCGCCAGCAACCAGCCAGCGGCGCAGGTCGCCGTCGGTGAAAACGCCCTGCACGCGGTTGGCTTCATCGCAGACCGCCACCAGGCCGAGCCCGGTTCGGCTTAGTTCAAGCATGGCGTCCATGACGTTGGCCTCGGCATTGACCCGCGGCACTTCTTCGTCGCGGCGCATCAGGTGATGCACTTTGTTCAGCAGACGCGCGCCGAGGGCGCCCGCCGGGTGGGAACGGGCGAAATCTTCTTCATTGAAACCGCGCGCCTGCATCACCGCCATCGCCAGCGCGTCGCCCAGCATCAGCGTGTTGACGGTGCTGGAGGTCGGCGCCAGATGCATCGGGCAGGCTTCGCGCTCCACGGCGATATCCAGCACCGCTTTCGCCGCCAGCGCCAGCGGCGAGGTGGATTTGCCGGTCATCGCCAGCAGCGGAATGGATTTCTCTTCCAGCCGCGGCACGATGAGATCCAGCTCTTTCGCGCTACCGGAGTAGGAGATAAACAGCATCACGTCGCGGCTATCGAGCATACCGAGATCGCCGTGCAGGGCTTCCGCCGGATGGACGAAAAAGGCCGGGGTGCCGGTGCTGGCGAAGGTTGCCGCCAGCTTTTTACCGATGTGGCCGGATTTACCGATACCGGAGACAATCAGTTTGCCCTCGCAGTGGATAATGGTTTCCGCCGCGCGGATGAAGTCGTCGCCCAGGCGTTCCGGCAGGCGGCTCGCCTCCTGCAGCTCAAGCATCAGGGTCTGGCGTCCGGCCTCTAACAAAAAGTTACTCATGATGTTCTCCAGTAATAATGACTTCAATACCTTTGGCTTCCAGCGCCCGCTGGAATTCAGGGTCAATATCGGCATCGGTAATCAATTTATCCACGCGTTCAAGACCGCAGACAATGTTGGGACTTTTACGGCCAAACTTGGATGAGTCGGCCATCAGGATCACTTCGCGGGCGGCGTTGCACATCGCCTTACTTACGGTATAGACCTCGTTAAAGGTGGTGACGCCCGCGACCAGATCAATGCCGTCGGTGCCCATAAACAGCTTGTCGAAGCTGAATTGTTCGAAGGCGTTTTCCGCCAGTTGGCCGTGAAAAGAGGCCGATTTTTTACGGAAGGTGCCGCCCGGCATCAGGATGGTCTGCTCGTTATCGAGCTCGGAAAGCGCGTTGACGATATGCAGGCTGTTGGTCATCACCGTGATGTTATTGAAGCGGCTCAGCAACGGCACCATCTGCAGCACGGTGCTGCCGGCGTCGAGGATAATTGAATCGCCATCGTGGATGTATCGCACGGCGGCCTCGGCAATCTGCGCTTTCTTATGGGTGTTGATCAGCGTCTTGTGGTCGATAGGCGGGTCGGCCTCGTCTTTATTTAACACTACGCCGCCGTAGGTGCGGATGACGGTCCCGGCATTCTCCAGAATCACCAGATCCTTGCGGATAGTGGTGCCGGTGGTGTCGAAGTGTTGCGCCAGCTCTTCGACCGAGCATTTGCCCTGCGATTGCAGGTACTCGAGAATGGCTGCCTGGCGCTGACGTGGTTTCATAGGCGTTGTATCCTGCGTTTAAGTTTCGAAGTGATAATTTCGCAAGATATTAACTTTCACAACGAAATTATGCATGTTTCGGATTAAGCGCTAATGATAGTGCATTCTGACAGAGCGGATCATTGGGAAAGATCACATCAGGCTGCAATTCCTCGAGATGTTTACCGCTAAGCGTGGGGATTTTTTGCGGACTGGCGAAGACGGTGAGTCCCTTCATCAACAGCGTATCGCAAATACGATCGTTTTCATCGACGGCGATAGCGACAATCGCGCGCGGTTTAAAGCGCCCGGAGGAGCGGCCGACGCCGACGCGGCCCTGCTGGCAAAGGCTATCAAAGGCGCGATTGAAGCGGCGGATCTGCCAGCCGCCGAACGCCAGTTGGCAAAGCCAGGCAATAGCGGCGACGGTAATGAGTGCGGTAACCATAATGTCTCCTGAAGGTGTGATGCCGGGTACAACCCGGGTACCGTTTTTTGTCGGGTGGCGGCTAACGCCTTACCCGACCTACAGTTTTGTTGCCCGGATAAGCGCAGCGCCATCCGGGAACCTTTTAAAACATCACCTGGCCGCCGGTGACGTTAATCGACTGCCCGGTGCAGTACGATGCCTGCGGGCTGGCGTAGAACATCAACACGTTCAGCACATCCTGGTAATCGCAGCCGCGTTTCAACGGCACCTTATCGATGTAGTACTGCTCGACTTCGCTCTCATCAATGCCGAGCTTGGTGGCGTACTGCGGCAGCAGCGACTGGAACATCGGTGATTTCAACAGATTGCCGAGCATCAGCGAATGCACGGTAATGCCGTATTCCGCCAGATCCAGCGCCAGCGACTGGGTCAGCCCGACGCCGCCGAACTTCGCCGCGCTATAGCCTGAGTTATGCTTACTGCCGACTTTGCCGGATTTCGAGTTGATCTGAATGATGCGACCTTTAATGCCATCGCGGATCATCAGCCGTGAGAACTCGCGGGCGCAGAGGAAATAGCCCACCAGGTTGACCTGCAGTGAGCGGTCAAAATCGCCCAGCGCGAAGTCGCTAATAAAGGCGGCCTTAGCGATACCGGCGCTGTAGACCAGGAGATCGACGCGCGTGAAAATCTCATCCACGCCGTGAGCCAGCGCCGTGACGCTGGCTTCGCTGGTGGCGTCGGCGCCGAAGCCGTATGCCGTACCTTCGCCATATTCAGCGTTGATCTCCTGGGCGACGCGGCTGGCTTTTTCACTTTGGATATCGACCACCGCCACGCGGTAGCCCTCGGCGGCTAGACCGCGGCACAGAAACTCTCCTAAGGTTTGTCCGCCACCAATGACAACAGCAACCTGATTCATCTTTCTCTCCTTCTAAGCAACAAATTTCAGTACACAGCCGGTCGCGATGGCGTCCGGTACCGGGCCCGCGACGTGAACGGTTCCGGGAAACTCCGCCTGACGATGGCCGTCAAAGCGCAGGGTGATGTGGCCCAGCTCGCGCAGGTTTTGCTCGGCGACCTCGCCGACGGCGGTCACCGGATAATGCCGATCGCCGAGCTGTAGCTCTGCGCCCGGGCGCAGCTCGCCGCACAGCTCGCCGTGGTTGTGAATAAAGCAATACTCTTCGATATCCGCCGGGGCGCCCTCGCGGAAGGTAATGAGCATCTGTTCTTCCAGCGCCGTCGCCGCGCTGGCGCCGATACGGGTAATAGTGGTGTGGTAAATGACGGTCATCTTCAGGAACCTCTTATTGGTAAATAAATCCGGAAACGAACCACGCGATCAGCACGGTTGGCGCGCCGGTGAGAAAGCGGCTGACCAGCACCGACGGCACGCCGACGCGTACGGTATCCTGACGGGCTTCGGCCAGCGACAGGCCTACCGGGATAAAATCGCAGGCGGCCTGGGCATTAATGGCAAACAGCGCGGGTAGGGCGAGATGCGGTGGAATGTTGCCAAGGCCGATCTGGACGCCAATCAGCACGCCGATCACCTGGGCTATCACCGCACCGGGGCCGAGAAACGGCGATAACAACGGGAAGGAGCAGATCAGCGCCAGCGTCACCAGCCCCAGCGGATGGCTGGCGAGCGGCGCCAGGCCGTGGGCAATCCAGTCGCCGATGCCGGAGGCCATGATGATGCCGATCAGCGCCGAGACGAAGGCCATAAACGGCAGAATGGTTTTCAGCACCGTATCAATGGTGTCACGCCCGGCCTGGAACAGTACCGCAACCACCGATCCCATCCCCATCCCGACCTTAGCCAGCAGGCCGTCGCTCTGTTCGGTAATCTTCTTGCTGGCATCGTAATCGCGGCCCGCGGCGGGGAGTGGGTGCACTGCCGTCTCGCCGCTATCTTCCAGCAGTTTGATGTTCTCTTCTTTGACTCCGGAGACGTAAATATCTTCGACGATATACTGCGCCAGCGGCCCGGATTTACCGGTGGCGTGGATGTTGATGGTCGGAATACGGCGCTTCGGGTAGAGGCCGCAACGCAGGGTGCCGCCGCAGTCAATAATGGCGAGGCCAATTTCGCTTTCCGCCGGTTCACCTTCTTTAAATCCATCAACCGCCTGCCAGCCGGTCAGGCTGGCGAGCGTATCGACGATCGCCGGGCGGGTGCCTGCGGTGATATAGACAATCTTTTTGTCCTCAACAACGTCGAGTTCAAGCGGGCCGCCCCAACCGCCGGTCCCTTTTTCAATACGAATACGGCTCATGATGTCGCTCCTGACAGACGCACTTTCTGGTCAAGTTGAATCGCCATTTTTCTCTCGAAAATAGAGGTGGTCAGGTCGGTGACCCAGCCGCGGAAGAAGTTGGTTACCAGGCCAACCAGCAGGTAGCTCACCGCCAGCGGGCCAAGCGGCAGGCCTAGCGTGGTGAGGCCGTTGGCGATGCCGAGATAAACAAACAGCTCGCCGGGGTTGATGTGCGGAAACAGCCCGTTCATCGAATGACAGCTATAGGAGGCCGCCGCGTAGTAGCTCGGTTTGTATTTCTCCGGCATAAAGCGGCCAAGGCTTAAGGTCATGGGATTGCAGAAGACAAAGGTGCCGATGCAGGGCAGCAGCAGGTAACGGGTAAGCGGGTTGCCGGCGCAGCGCTGCGCCAGCTTTTCGATCCGCTGCTGGCCGATAAAGTTGATCAGCGCGTTCATGATCACCAGCAGGCTTATCAGCAGCGGCAGGATACCGGTCACCATACCGGTAAACACCTCGCCGCCTTTCTGAAACAGGCCGATGAACCACTCAGCGCCGTGGGTAACGATTTCAATCATTGTTCTCTCCTTCAGCGTGTTATTTTTCTTGCTAACTGGAGGCTGATTTTAATCACTTTGAAAGGTTTAAAAGTGTTAAATTGATCGCAAAATGAAAGATAAATATTTTATTTTGAAAGTTTGTTCGCGATGAGTGAAAAAATTAACGTGCGGATCGAACTCGGAGAACGTGCAAAAAAAGGACTATTTTGTCTGCAAATGTATTGCCGCTTCCTTGTTGGCGGGCGCATGCTTTACCATAATTACCCTTTGCCGATTTTGTTAAATGGAATTCCCATGTTGAAGCGTCGCTATCTGGCTTTACTCCCTTTATGTGCACTTCTGGCTGCCTGCAGCAGCAAACCTAAGACCCCCGCGGAAGCGGAGATGGCGAGCGGAACCGGCGGCTTTTTGCTGGAACCGCAGCATAACGTGATGCAGATGGGCGGCGATTTCGCCAATAACCCAGCGGCGGCGCAGTTCATCGATAAGATGGTGGCGAAGCACGGCTTTGATAGACAGCAGCTCCAGGAGATCCTGTCGCAGGCTAAGCGCCTGGACTACGTGCTGCGACTGATGGATCGCCAGGCGCCGAGCGGGCTGCCGCCGACCGGGCCAAACGGCGCCTGGTTACGCTATAAGAAACAGTTTATTACGCCGGATAACGTGCAGAACGGCGTGGTGTTCTGGAACCAGTATCAGGACGCGCTGAACCGCGCATATCAGGTCTACGGCGTACCGCCGGAAATCATCGTCGGCATTATCGGCGTGGAAACCCGTTGGGGCCGGGTGATGGGCAAAACCCGCATCCTCGATGCGCTGGCGACGCTGTCGTTTAACTATCCGCGCCGCGCTGAATACTTCTCCTCTGAGCTGGAAACCTTCCTGCTGATGGCGCGCAGCGAAAGCGATGACCCGCTGGATCTGAAAGGCTCCTTTGCCGGCGCGATGGGCTACGGCCAGTTTATGCCGTCGTCGTATAAGCAATACGCGGTGGACTTCAACGGCGACGGTCATATCAACCTGTGGGATCCGGTTGATGCCATCGGCAGCGTGGCGAACTACTTTAAACAGCACGGTTGGGTGAGCGGCGATACCGTCGCGGTGCAGGCGCTGGGCCAGGCGCCGGGTCTGGATAACGGCTTTAAAACCAAATACAGCGTTTCACAGCTGTCGGCGGCGGGATTAACCCCAACGCAGCCGCTTGGCAACCATCAGCAGGCCAGTCTGCTGCGGCTGGATATCGGCACCGGGTACCAGTACTGGTATGGTCTGCCGAACTTCTACACTATCACCCGATATAACCACAGCACCCACTACGCGATGGCTGTCTGGCAGCTGGGGCTGGCGGTTTCGCAGGCCCGCGGCGGGTATTGATCCTTTCATCCAGCCGACATATTTCGAGTTCCCCGGATGGCGGCGCGTAGCGCCTTATCCGGGCTACGGTCTGGTATCCGGTTGGTAGCCCCGGGACGCCGCGCTTATCCATCCGTTTTTTCCCTTCTGCATGCCTTTTGTTGACCTTTGTTACATTTCCTCTTGCTGACGCAGATTTACATTCTTTTCTGAATCCCATACTGTTATGTTATAACATTTTATTGGGGCGGGAATATGTTCACATCGGTTTTTATGGCATCCGGCGCGGCGCGCGTGGCAATCGCCTGCGGACTGCTGGCGGCGCTATGGCTGGCCACATGGTGGGCGGTGGCGCTGCCATGATTGAGTTGGATCATCTGGTTGCCGGGTATGAAGGCATGGCAATCACTCCGGCGATGAGCGGCGTGATTGCGGCGGGAAGCCTGACGGCGATTGTCGGGCTTAATGGCTGCGGTAAATCGACGCTGCTGAAAACGCTGGCTGGATTTATTCCGCCGGTTAGCGGCCGGCTGAACTGGCGCAAAGGGCGGCCCGTGGTTGGCTGGCTGGCGCAGCGCCATGCCCTGGAATCACAGTTTCCGCTGCTGGTGCGCGATGTCGTCAGTCAGGGGGCCTGGCCGCGGGTCTCGCTGCTGCGCGGTCTGGGCGGCGGCGAGCGTCGGCGCATCGCCGCGGCGCTTGAGCGGGTGGGGATCAGCGCGCTGACTAATACGCCAATTGAAGAGCTCTCGGGCGGCCAGTTCCAGCGTATGCTCTTTGCTAGGGTGATGGTGCAACAGGCGCCGCTGGTGATGTTGGACGAGCCGTTTACCGGCGTCGATGAGGCCACCAGCCGCGAGCTGATGGCGCTTATCGTCGATATGCACCGCCAGGGGCAAACGATACTGGCGGTGCTGCACGATAACCAGTGCGTGGCCGATTTCTTTCCCGAGACGCTGCTGCTTGAACCCCAGCACGCGCGCTGGGGCGAGACGTCAAGCGTGCTTCCCGCCTTCAACACCGCGAGGCAGGCATGATCTGGCATACCTTTTTTCAACCTTTTATTGAATTTGGCTTTATGCGCCGGGCGCTGGTGGTGTGCTTCGCGCTGTCGCTGAGCACCACCATGTTAGGCGTGCTATTGCTGCTGCGACGGATGAGCCTGATGGGCGATGCGCTGTCGCACGCCATTCTGCCAGGAGTGGCGGCGGGTTATCTCCTTAACGGCATGTCGCTGCTGGCGATGAGCGTTGGCGGATTTATCGCCGGGATCGCGGTGGCGCTGGTGGCGGGGTGGGTCAGCCGGCGAACGCCGCTGAAAGAGGACGCCAGTTTTGCCGGGTTTTACCTCGGCTCGCTGGCCCTTGGCGTCACGCTGGTCTCGCTGCGCGGCTCCAGCGTCGATCTGCTGCACCTGCTGTTCGGTTCGATTCTGGCGGTGGATAGCGACGCGGCGTTCTTTGTCACCGGCGTGGCGAGCCTGACGCTGCTGTGCATTGCGCTGTTTTATCGCGGGCTGGTCAGCGAGGCGTTCGATAGCGCCTGGCTACAGGTCAACGCGTGGCGGCTACCGGCGCTGCTGCACGGCCTGTTTCTCGCGCTATTGGTACTGAATCTGGTGGCGGGGTTCCAGGTGCTCGGCACGCTAATGGCGGTAGGGCTGATGATGTTGCCCGCGGTAGCGGCGCGCTGCTGGGCACGAACGCTGCCGGGCATTTTGTTGCTGGCGGCGGCGATCGGCGCATTTTGCGCCTGGATGGGATTGAGCCTTTCGTGGGCAGTGAATTTACCCGCCGGGCCCGCCATCGTGCTGACCGCCAGCGTACTGTTTTTTATTTCAGTGTTTTTTGGCACGCGCAGCCGGCTGGTCGTTGGCTGGCGCAAATTAATGGGGTAAGGAAATGATGAAACGAAGTGCAGTGGTGATGGCGTTAGCCGTGGGGCTGATGGCGCAGGGGGCGATAGCAAAAACGCTGAACGTGGTAAGCAGTTTTTCGGTGCTGGGCGATATGGTGCAGCAGGTCGGCGGCGAGCATGTTCATGTCGATACGCTGGTAGGGCCGGATGGCGATCCGCACACCTTTGAACCTTCACCGAAGGATAGCGCGCTGCTCAGCAAAGCCGACGTGGTGGTGGTCAACGGGCTTGGTCTGGAAGGGTGGCTGGATCGGCTGGTGAAAGCGTCCGGTTTTAAGGGCGAATTAGTGGTGGCGTCAAAAGGGGTTAAGACGCATACCCTCGATGAAGACGGTAAAACGGTGACCGATCCGCACGCCTGGAATAGCGCCGCTAATGGCGCGTTGTACGCGCAGAATATCCTTGATGGCCTGGTGAAAGCCGACCCGCAGGATAAAGCGGCGCTCCAGAGCCGCGGTAAGCGTTATATCGAGCAGCTGACGGCAATTGACGGCTGGGCGAAGGCGCAGTTTAGCGCCATCCCGCAGGTGAAGCGTAAAGTGCTGACCAGCCATGATGCTTTCGGCTATTTTGGCCGCGCTTACCACGTGACGTTCCTTGCGCCGCAGGGACTCTCATCCGAGAGCGAAGCTAGCGCGGCGCAGGTGGCGGCGTTGATTAAGCAAATCAAAGCCGATGGCGTGCATACCTGGTTTATGGAGAACCAGCTGGACCCGCGTCTGGTGCAGCAAATCGCTGGCGCGACGGGGGCGCAACCGGGCGGCGAACTCTATCCGGAAGCGCTGTCTAAGCCGGGCGGCGTGGCCGATAGCTACGTTAAAATGCTGCGCCATAACGTCGAGCTCATCGTCAATAGTATGAAGTAACGGGTTGTCTGGTCGTCCTGGTTGCAGCGGGACGGCCCATTTTTGGATCCCCCCTCGTAAAATCACCAGCTCGTCCCCATATCTCTGCCGAAAGTGCTATCTTTGATGGCCTCTTTATCTGGCTTAAGCGGGGCGAAAATGACCGATTCAGAATTAATGCAGCTAAGCGAACAGGTTGGGCTGGCGCTGAAAGCGCAGGGCGCGACGGTGACCACCGCGGAGTCCTGCACCGGCGGCTGGATAGCCAAAGCGCTGACCGATATTGCCGGTAGCTCAGCGTGGTTTGAGCGCGGTTTCGTGACCTATAGCAACGAAGCCAAATCGCAGATGATTGGCGTGAGCGAAGTGACGTTACTGGATAACGGCGCGGTGAGCGAACCGGTGGTTGTCGAGATGGCAATTGGTGCGCTACGCGCGGCGCGCGCCACCTATGCGGTATCGGTCAGCGGTATCGCCGGCCCGGACGGCGGCAGCGCGGAGAAGCCCGTCGGCACCGTGTGGTTCGGCGTCGCCTGTGCGAACGGGCAGGGCGTGACCCGCCGCGAATGCTTTGCCGGAGACCGCGAAGCGGTGCGTCGTCAGGCGACGGCCTATGCGTTAAATCTGCTCTGGCAACAATTTCTACAAAATACTTGATACTGTATGACCATACAGTATAATTGCCTCAACTGAACAAATATTAACGGCGAAGCGAACGCGCTTCACCTCGCATGACAGGAGTAACAATGGCGATCGACGAAAACAAACAGAAAGCGTTGGCGGCAGCACTGGGCCAGATCGAAAAGCAATTCGGTAAAGGCTCCATCATGCGCCTGGGTGAAGACCGTTCCATGGACGTGGAAACCATCTCCACCGGTTCGCTTTCTCTGGATATCGCGCTCGGCGCAGGCGGTCTGCCAATGGGCCGTATCGTTGAGATCTACGGGCCGGAATCATCGGGTAAAACTACCCTGACGCTGCAGGTTATCGCCGCAGCGCAGCGTGAAGGCAAAACCTGTGCGTTCATCGATGCCGAACACGCGCTGGATCCGGTATATGCCCGCAAGCTGGGCGTTGATATCGACAACCTGCTGTGCTCCCAGCCGGATACCGGCGAGCAGGCGCTGGAAATCTGTGACGCGCTGGCGCGTTCCGGCGCGGTAGACGTTATCGTCGTCGACTCCGTGGCGGCGCTGACGCCGAAGGCGGAAATCGAAGGCGAAATCGGCGACTCTCACATGGGCCTCGCGGCGCGTATGATGAGCCAGGCGATGCGTAAACTGGCTGGTAACCTGAAGCAGTCCAACACGCTGCTGATCTTCATCAACCAGATCCGTATGAAAATCGGCGTGATGTTCGGTAACCCGGAAACCACCACCGGTGGTAACGCGCTGAAGTTCTACGCTTCCGTGCGTCTGGACATTCGCCGCATCGGCGCGGTGAAAGAGGGCGACAACGTTGTCGGCAGCGAAACCCGCGTGAAAGTGGTGAAAAACAAAATCGCCGCGCCGTTCAAACAGGCTGAATTCCAGATCCTCTACGGTGAAGGCATCAACTTCTTCGGCGAGCTGGTTGACCTCGGCGTGAAAGAGAAGCTGATTGAAAAAGCGGGCGCCTGGTATAGCTACAACGGCGACAAAATCGGTCAGGGTAAAGCGAACGCAATCTCCTGGCTGAAAGATAACCCGGCGGCGGCGAAAGAAATTGAGAAGAAAGTTCGCGAACTGTTGCTCAACAACCAGGACTCCACGCCGGACTTCGCGGTTGACGGCAACGACGCAGAAGAAACCGAACAAGATTTCTGATATCGTCTAAAAGAGTGACAAAGGGCTGCTGATGCGGCCCTTTTGCTTTTCTTAGATTATCGAGGTGCCTGTGACTGAGACTTCACCACGCCGCTCCGGCTATGCGCGTCTGTTGGATCGCGCAATTCGTATTCTGGCGATGCGCGATCATAGCGAACAGGAGCTGCGGCGTAAGCTGGCGGCGCCGGTAATGAGTAAAAACGGCCCTGAAAAACTGGACATCACGCCGGAAGAGCTCGAACAGGTGGTCGGCTGGTGCCTGGAAAACCGCTATCTTGATGACCAGCGTTTTGTTCGCCAGTTTATTGCCAGCCGGAGCCGCAAGGGCTACGGGCCGGCACGTATCCGCCAGGAGTTGAATCAAAAGGGCATTGGCCGCAGCGACATCGAAAGCGCGATGCGCGAGTGTGAAATCGACTGGGCGGCGCTGGCGAAAGAGCAGGCGCAGCGTAAATACGGCGAACCGTTACCTACCGCCTTTACTGAAAAAGTTAAAATCCAGCGATTTTTGCTGTACCGCGGCTATCTGATGGAAGATATCCAGGAAATCTGGCGAAATTTTGCAGATTGACCCATCGGGGATTTTACTTCCCTCTAAAGAAAACTTATCTTATTCCCACTTTATTCCGTCGGGCCGCTGCTTGTGATTGCATAATCAGCGTCCAGGGCGATTATTCCTTATACACAAAATCATTCAAGCTGCATCACGGCGGCAAGAGAGAACAGCTTCTGGGGCGTACGTGAGTTCACTACCGGGAGAGGACGTTCCGCCAGGTCAGAGGCGACTTGAAGGATGAAGTGTAGCTTGATTTCAGGATAATTATGAGCAAGAGCACCGCTGAGATCCGTCAGGCGTTTCTCGACTTTTTCCATAGTAAGGGACATCAGGTAGTTGCCAGCAGCTCCCTGGTGCCGCACAACGATCCGACCCTGCTGTTTACCAACGCCGGGATGAACCAGTTCAAGGATGTCTTCCTTGGTCTCGACAAACGTAATTATTCGCGCGCGACCACCGCGCAGCGTTGCGTGCGTGCGGGCGGTAAACACAACGATCTGGAAAACGTCGGTTACACCGCGCGTCACCACACCTTCTTCGAAATGCTGGGCAACTTCAGCTTCGGCGATTACTTCAAGCAGGATGCCATCAAATACGCATGGGAACTGCTGACCGGTGAGAACTGGTTCGCCCTGCCGAAAGAAAAACTGTGGGTTACCGTTTACGAGACCGATGACGAAGCTTTCGACATCTGGGCCAATGAAGTGGGCGTTCCGCGCGAGCGTATTATCCGCATCGGCGACAACAAAGGCGCGCCGTTTGCTTCTGATAACTTCTGGCAGATGGGCGATACCGGTCCGTGCGGCCCATGCACCGAAATCTTCTTTGACCATGGCGACCACATCTGGGGCGGCCCTCCGGGAAGCCCGGAAGAAGATGGCGACCGTTACATTGAGATCTGGAACATCGTCTTCATGCAGTTCAACCGTCAGGCTGACGGTACTATGGAGCCGCTGCCGAAGCCGTCCGTTGATACCGGTATGGGGCTTGAGCGTATTGCCGCTGTTCTGCAGCACGTTAACTCCAACTATGACATCGACCTGTTCCGCAATCTGATTGCGAGCGTGGCGAAAGTCACCGGCGCGACCGATCTGACTAACAAGTCGCTGCGCGTTATCGCCGACCACATTCGTTCTTGCGCATTCCTGATTGCTGATGGCGTGATCCCGTCGAATGAAAACCGCGGCTACGTGCTGCGTCGTATCATTCGCCGCGCGATTCGTCACGGCAACATGCTGGGCGCGAAGGACACCTTCTTCTGGAAACTGGTTGCTCCGCTTATCGACGTGATGGGCGCCGCCGGTGAAGAGCTGAAACAGCAGCAGGCTCTGGTTGAGCAGGTGCTGAAAACCGAAGAAGAGCAGTTTGCGCGCACACTGGAGCGTGGACTGGCGCTGCTGGATGAGGAACTGTCGAAGCTTAAAGGCGACACGCTGGACGGCGAAACCGCCTTCCGTCTGTATGACACCTATGGCTTCCCGGTTGACCTGACTGCGGATGTCTGCCGCGAGCGCAACATCAAGGTTGACGAAGCAGGCTTTGAAGCCGCGATGGAAGAGCAGCGCCGCCGCGCACGTGAGTCCAGCGGTTTCGGCGCTGACTATAACGCGATGATTCGCGTTGACGGCGCATCGGAATTTAAAGGCTACGATCATCTGGAGCTGAACGGCAAAGTTACTGCGCTGTTCATCGACGGCAAAGCGGTTGATAGCGTCAGCGCGGGTCAGGATGCGGTTGTAGTCCTTGACCAGACGCCGTTCTATGCGGAATCCGGCGGTCAGGTAGGCGATAAAGGCGAACTGAAAGGCGCTGGCTTCTCCTTCGCGGTCAGCGATACGCAGAAGTACGGCCAGGCTATTGGTCATATCGGTAAAGTCGCCAGCGGTTCCCTGAAAGTGGGTGACGCGGTGCAGGCCGATGTCGATCAGGCTCGCCGTCAGCGTATCCGTCTCAACCACTCCGCGACGCACCTGATGCACGCGGCGCTGCGCCAGGTCCTCGGTACCCACGTGGCGCAGAAAGGCTCACTGGTTAACGATAAAGCGCTGCGTTTTGACTTCTCGCATTTTGAAGCGATGAAGCCGGAAGAGATTCGTGCGGTAGAAGATCTGGTCAACGCGCAGATCCGTCGTAACCTGGCTATCGAAACCAATATTATGGATATCGATGCCGCGCGTGAATCCGGCGCTATGGCGCTATTTGGCGAGAAATACGACGATCGCGTTCGCGTACTGCGGATGGGCGATTTCTCCACCGAGCTGTGCGGCGGTACTCACGCAGCGCGTACCGGTGATATTGGCCTGTTCCGTATTACCTCTGAATCCGGTACCGCCGCAGGCGTGCGCCGTATTGAAGCGGTGACCGGCGAAGGGGCGATTGCCAGCCTGCATGCGCAGAGCGATCAGCTCAGTGATATCGCGCAGCTGCTGAAGGGCGATAGCCACAGCATCGGCGATAAAGTTCGCGCGGCGCTTGAGCGTACCCGTCAGTTGGAAAAAGAGCTGCAGCAGCTGAAAGAGCAGGCTGCAGCGCAGGAGAGCGCTAATCTCTCCAGTAAAGCCGAAGAAATTAACGGCGTTAAGCTGCTGGTCAGCGAGCTGGCCGGCGTTGAGCCGAAAATGCTGCGTACCATGGTTGATGATCTGAAAAACCAGCTCGGTTCGACGGTCGTTGTATTAGCTACGGTAGCGGATGGTAAGGTTTCTCTGATTGCAGGTGTGTCTAAGGATGTGACAGACCGCGTGAAAGCAGGGGAGCTGGTTGGTATGGTCGCCCAGCAGGTGGGCGGTAAAGGGGGCGGTCGTCCGGATATGGCGCAAGCCGGCGGTACCGATGCGTCTGCTCTCCCTGCTGCGTTAGCCAGTGTGAAAGGCTGGGTCAGCGCAAAACTGTAATAACTATAAACGCATTTACCCTAAATAATTCGAGTTGCAGGAAGGCGGCGACGCAGCGAATCCCCAGGAGCTTACTCAAGTAAGTGACTGGGGTGAGCGAGGAAAGCCAACACACATGCAACTTGAAGTATGACGGGTATAGGTGCCGTAACCAGAGGATTACGGCACCTTGCGTCATAAGTACTGATAACGATAAAGTCGGGTTGAAGTTGTGTAGATCGGCTAAACTTAGGTTTAACAGAATGTGATGCCGTGACTGCTTACACCGCGAGGTGTTTGTCATCGCTTACTTTTTGGCGTTATATGATGGATAATGCCGGGATGCGAGAGACCCGACTCTTTTAATCTTTCAAGGAGCAAAGAATGCTGATTCTGACTCGTCGAGTTGGTGAGACCCTCATGATTGGAGATGAGGTCACTGTGACAGTTTTAGGGGTTAAGGGTAACCAGGTACGTATTGGTGTCAACGCCCCTAAAGAAGTCTCTGTACATCGTGAAGAAATCTACCAGCGTATCCAGGCTGAAAAATCCCAGCAGTCCAGTTACTAAGCTTTCCGCGCCTCGCTTTATTGTGAGGCGCATCCCTCCGGCGGTCGTTTTTCTCTTTTCTTCTCCTGTTTCTTCTCTCGCGACATCCTCTCTTTTGTTTTTATTCGCCGTACGTCATTTTTCGTTGTCGCTTTTGAATGGCCGTAAAGGGCTATTTCCTGTTGATAAAATACTCTTTTTGCCGTTTTTGCAGGCTAATTGCGCGTGAAGTGTGCAAACGGAAAAAGCTCTCGAAAAATTGTTTGACTTATAAGTCTCAGAAAGTAATATGTGCGCCATCGCAGCGACGAAGAGCAGAAACAAGTTCTTCGAAGCACTCGCAAGAGGCGTGTTGTGTGGTGAGGTGGCCGAGAGGCTGAAGGCGCTCCCCTGCTAAGGGAGTATGCGGTCAAAAGCTGCATCCGGGGTTCGAATCCCCGCCTCACCGCCATTTTGCATCCGTAGCTCAGCTGGATAGAGTACTCGGCTACGAACCGAGCGGTCGGAGG